>JBDNHJ010000163.1:0-2874 GCA_041688835.1 Fuerstiella sp. | reverse complement strand
GCCCGATCCCGTTTCCATCTCCGACCTCCCTGTCACATCTCGCGCAATAGATTAGATTACTCCCAAAATCCGAATCAACGAGCACGCCCGTCGCTAAAACACAGAAACACCACTTCAATGTCTGACAATCTGCAGTCGCGGATTCGATGTCGGGTTGATCGATCGGCATGGCGAAACATCTCATATTGGACGACGGCCGTTTTCTAATCGTTCGGTGGTTGCCATCTTAACTTCAGTCAGACCAGTTCGCCGCCCAGTCATCCTGATCCAGCGATCCGACTCATCGCGTTTCCGTCTCATCACCGATTCTGAGGCGGCGAAGGCGACTGCCGTCACAGCGGGGGCAGCCTGAGTTTTCGGATGACCTGCATCGCCAGGAACAGATGCCGTGGATCATCCCGCAGAGCGACAAAGCCATATCGTTCAGAGAATCGTTTTGCCCGCCTGTCGATGGCGTCGACCTCCACCGCCTGAATGCCAATGCGACTGGCCAGAGACGCGGAACGCCGCAGAGCATCCAGTAACAGAGGTTCAGTCTTTCGCTTCGTTGAGCAGCCGCGAAGCAGTCGATATCATCCGGCGAACCGTGATTCCGCCGGCCGCGAAACCGTCGATTAGCGACGGAAGTGGAAGCCGCCTGTGATGACAATGAAGACACCAGACTATGGACGAAGAAACCAGCTACATTTGTGACAACTGCGGCGAAGAAATCGTCGTGCCCGTCGACCTGACAGCAGGCGCCCATCAGGAATATGTGGAAGACTGCCCCGTGTGCTGCAGTCCCAGCCTGATTCATGTCAGCATTGATCCGGATGGAGACGTTCGCGTCTGGGCAGAACCGGAGCAGGATCGTTACTGAACGATGGCTTGGGAATCGACCACGAAAAACTGACCGAGCGGTGGTATGTGCTCAAAGCTTGAACGGCGTTACGGTGCGGGGTTTCCAGCGTTGGTCAAGTGTAGAAATGGACACCAACCGCGACCGCAAGGTTTTCCGAATCCGAACCACCGACAGCCGATGGATCGAACTTTGACTTCGGTCATGATTTGCTGCTCAGAATTGCGCTATTGCTGGTCACAATTGCCTAGGTAAATACCCTAAGCGATATCGCCAAGGTTTGTCCAGTGTTGCCGTTGGCGAGTGGAAACCGCAGGGTTGTCAAAATAGAAAGCAGGCCCCGATGAGCACAGTCAAGAAACTTCGTCCCGTCCACCGTCGCGCTCCGCAAGAATCTTTTCGCGTCTGGCTGCGGCCGCTAGGTTTTTCGTGGAAGATCCATGTCGAAGGACGATCTCAAGCAGGATGGCTGCGACAACAAATCGAACAGTACAACGTGCCGTGTACCGCACAGACCAATGTCTGGGACGGCAAAGCCGTAGGGTTCCGCTGCCTGTCAACCACGCAACCTCAAAAGGAATCCGTAGAACGACTCTTGCGTTCGCTGTCCGAGGTCCGCATTCAAATCGACCCGGCCTGAATTCATCAAATCGGCCAAGCCACGGGCTGGCTCGATACTCGATAAGTCGGACGCGCTGGGCACCAATCATCGATGACTCGAAGACAGCAAATTCCCCAAATGCTGTTGAAGCGTCTGACCAATAAAAAGCCAGAGTCACCGGTGAGATTCGAACCTTAACGATCACCAGCTTCGGCCCTCGGACCGCCTGTGCTGGATTGAACGGGAGAATTCCGCCGGTCGTGAAGTAGTCAAACAGCATCCTCACCGCAACCAGATGTACCTTCACCGAACCATCGGCATACCGGTCCTTCAGTCCTTCGATATATGCCGCCACAATCGTCGGTTCGACAGACGATAGAGAAACGTTGCGTCCGTCGCACCACTCACAAAAGAACCGGAGAATCGCCATGGCGACACAGCACTATTGGGACGTATCGAATTCGGCTGCCAAGAAAGAGCTGTGTCTCGCGGTGGTCCCCGGTTAGTTGGCGCAGTTGATGATGAAGGTTGTGCTTATCCTGAAAAGGTGCCGTAAACGTCGCACGTAATCGGCAGAGTTGAGCCGGCGTCAGCGGTGTCCGATCCAGTTCCGTTAGGATTTCAAGATCACGTGGGCCGATCTTTGTAGTGAATATTTTTGGCATCAATGGAACAGAAGTGTAGCATGCAGGCACTGTACTTCCGCTTGCATGCCTTCTCGAAATTCTTTCTATATCAATGACGTCGATGACCTGATCGCTCAAACAAGCGTCGAACAGGTGTTGACGTATTTCGGTAAACCGTTGCCGTCAAATTCGGCGGGCGAACATCGAACTACCACTCAGATGTTTATTGAACGATCCAACCCGAAAGCTGTTTGCAGGAACTCGCCAATTTCTTCAATCAGCGGTGCTGACAATTGTCCAATCGTATCATTTCCTGTCGATGTTACGCTCAATACCCCGGAGGAGCAAGATGATTGACCAGCTTCGGTGTGAATAAGCAGTCGATGACGGCGGCCAGGTAACTCAAAAAAAAAACAGGCGGTGTGGTGAGATTGAGGCGGTAGCTGCGATCGCCGGTTTGCAGAGCCAATCCCTGCTCCTGCTGCCATGTTGTTGACTCGCCTGCGCGGCTGCATCCCGGGGCGAGCGATCTCGTCGACGGCCATCTTCACCAGCGTTTCGTAATGCGACGGGTCCGGGGCAATCACCATTCTCGCAAGCGCCAACGTCACGCGAGCAGAATCGTTCCGTAATCCCATCCCTCACGATTGCCACCGAACCCTGCATTCGTAAGCGCCCATCAGCACCGTTCTTGACAGGTGGTTTAGTCTGGCGAGCATTGTATCGCTTGTCATGACTTTTTGTGGAGGTGTTTATGGGGCGTTGACGTGATCCTGCTGTTCGTGCGCGGTGGGAAAGAATGATTCGTG
>JBDNHJ010000017.1:0-18282 GCA_041688835.1 Fuerstiella sp. | reverse complement strand
TTGTTCGGCCACGATCGCGCGGTGTTCTGCCAGCTGTTGTGCGTCTGTGGCGCGCCAGGCCTGCCATAGACTGACTGCGGTTCCCAGCAACAAGGCGGCCGTCACGGCGACGAACAATGTCAGCGCGGCTTTGTTTCGCCGCGCCAGTTTTGTCAGGCGGTACGTCAGGGTTGGAGGACGCGCCAGGACAGGTTCATCGTCGAGAAATCGTTCGATGTCAGCGGCCAGTTCGCTGGCGGATTGATAGCGGCGGGTGCGGTCTTTTTCGAGGGCCTTCATGACGACCCAGTCCAGTTCGTGCCGCAGCCGTTTCGCGAATCCGGGAACGCGGCTGTCGAGCGTTCCGTTGACCGTGGCTGCGCCGCTGGCGTTCAGCGTGCTGATGCGAGTACTGGGTCGAGGCGGTTCTTCTTCGCGAATGATTCGCTGCAGTTCGTCGTAACCAGCGTCGCGAATTCGTTGTCGGTCGAATGGCGTGCTGCCTGTGATGAGTTCGTACAGCAGGACTCCCAGCGAATACACGTCGCTGCGAGTATCCACATCGAGGCCGCTGAGTTCCGCCTGTTCGGGGCTCATATACAGCGGTGTGCCGATCATCTGCACGTATCCGGTAAACACGGTGCGATCGATCAGGCGACCGTGAATGGCCTTCGCCACGCCGAAGTCGATGACCTTCGGCACGGGCGTTACGTCATGCAGTTCGACCATCACGTTGGACGGTTTCAAATCGCGATGAATGATGCCTTTGACGTGAGCGTGCTGGACCGCGCGGCAAACCTGCACCAGCAACCGCAGCCGTTGTTGGCTATTGAAGTTCTGTTGCGAACAGAACTTCGTAATCGAAACGCCGCGGACAAGTTCCATCACAAAATACGGGCGCCCTGACGCCGAGGTGCCAGCGTCGAATACGCGAGTGATGTGCGGGTGATCCATGATCGCCAGCGCTTGTCGTTCCTGTTCGAAGCGCCCGAGAACTTCGTCGGTGCCCATGCCGGGTTTCAGGATTTTCACCGCGACCTTGCGACGCACTGGGCGAATTTGTTCGGCCATGAACACGACGCCCATGCCGCCGTCACCGATTTTCTCGAGTAACTTATAGTCGTCGATCTGATCGCCAACATCTTCAAGACAGGGGCGATCCAAACACTCTGGGGTCACCGTCGGTGGCTCCAGAATTTGGTCCGCCTGAGGCTGCGCCGTTAGTAGCTGTTGAAGTCGACGACGCAGCACGTCGTCGCCACAGCAGCATTCACGCAAAAACTCCTGCCGTTCTTGGCCTTCGGCATACTGCAACGCCTGCCAGAAAAGCTCTTCAATTGGCAGTGGTTCCGCAGCCATCACTGATAATTCTATTGGGGGGGCAGAAATCGCAGTCGGACGGAAATCTCGCCTCGACCAGAATCAATGCGAATTCCACTTCCCGATTGCGTCAGTCGATTCCCACATTCCTCTGAGTTTTGTCAAGAATTCATGTCCGAAATCAACCAAGCTTTGGAATAGGCCCAGTATCGATCAGCGGTTGCTCGAGAAATCCCAAGACCCTTGGCCGCTTCCTGATGCGACATTCCGGCGAAGTATCGCAGTTTGACCAAGTTGGCTTTGACGGGATCTTCAGCGTTCAGTCGATCCAATGATTCGTTGAGTGACAAGAGTTGTTCAGGGGCCTGCAGGCTTGGATGATTATCGATCAGGTAGTCGACACGTTGCTGATTGCCACCACGTTTGAGGCTGTTGCGGCGTCGAGCTGCTTCGATCAAAATCCGCCGCATTGCTTCCGCAGCGGCAGAATAGAAATGTCCGAGGCTATCCCATTGCACGTTGTGGTCGGCCGCATTCAAACGCAAGTAAACTTCATGCACTAACGCCGTCGGATTCAGCGTTTGGTCAACCGGCTCGGCGCTCATTTTCTGTTCCGCCAACCGCCGCAACTCCCGATACAGCAGCGCAAGAACTTCGTCGGTACTTTGCGAACCGTATGTCGACGCGACGGAAGTCTTGTGTAAGTCTTGAATCGTTGATGTTCCACAAGGTCGATGATGCTGTACCCCAGACATGGTATCTTCGGAAACGATCAATAGAAACGTTCAAAAGGTCGAATCCGATCGTTCAAGTCTCATTTGAAGGGTTTCAGTCCCAGCGGTTGCTCAGGACCACGTGTGGTAAGAAATGTTGCTCAGAATCGAACGGATCTGTTGGATTGGGTTCCCGTTTACGTTTGAATCGGCTGCTTTTGAAATTCCCTTGCGGACGTTGCTGTTCAAATTTTTCGTTCGATTTCTCGCAGCACGAATTTTGTCGGCTCCTGTGTTCGCATCTTTGCGATCACGTCTTTCAGGTCGTCGATTGTGCGTTCAACGAGTCCTAGGTTGGAATCGTTGGGATATCTCTTCAGCAGCACTTTGGCCGCTTCGACGGAACGAGACTGAGTGAAGACGAACCGCAGGTCTTCTTCGTTGACTTCTTCGGGCGGCATTTTGAGCACCAGTTTTGTGGTGGCTTCTTTGGCCTTGGGAACATGCTGTAGCAGTTCCTTGACTTCGTCCATAGTCATCTTACGGCCCAGCAACGTTTTCGTGGCAGAGCTGGATAGCAGTGGCACGAATCGAGCCAAAAAAATCAGGTCGGCGTTGTCTGGGCCCGGTCGGCTTTTGGCAAGGCGTTCCCATAGATCACGAGCGATTTGCTTTCGTGGATCTTCCTTCTTCGGTGGAGATGCTGAACTGTCTTCAGACATCGATCGGCCTTTCTACGTGCAAACAATTTCTTGGCGGGTGAATGTCCCGCTTAGGTTCAACCTGCGGTAAACTACTCGAAGTCGGCCTGAGTCCGAAGCGATTTTCAGAAGTGACCTGCGAAAATTCGTGGGAAGTCACTTAGCGGGCGGATGCAACGCCCCGGCCGTTCAGTCGCAATTCCGCAATCCCACGTCTTCTACTCACTCATTCAGTCGATTTAGCCCCATAATGCCAGACATTCGCATCGAATCACTCGAAGACCCACGGTTGGATGTCTATCGCAGTCTTCGGAAAACGAATCATAACCGATATCAGGATTTGTTTATCGCAGAAGGTGTGACGGTGGTGGAACGTTTGTTCCGCAGCGAGTTTGAGGTGCAGTCTGTTCTGGTGACCGATCAGAAGATGCCCGCTTTTCGCTCAAAGATCCCCGACAACGTCACGATCTATTCATTGACCAAAGAACTGGCGACGATGCTGGTCGGCTATTCGTTTCATCTGGGAGTCCTCGCCGCCGGATATCGTCGTCCTACTCCAACCTTGGATTCCGTGCTGCCGAAATCTGGGGGCAGTTTGGTCTTGATTGCGGATCAAGTCGTTGATCAGCAGAACGTCGGTTTACTGATTCGCATCGCGTCCGGATTCGGCGCATCGGCGCTGTTGTTGACGAAGGGGTCAGCCGATCCGTTTTCTCGGCGAGCGATCCGTGTGTCGATGGGAAATGGTTTGTTCATGCCCGTCATTCCACTTCTGCGGCAGGGCGCAGATGCGTTGCGGCAGCTGGCTGAATCGGGTTACAACTGTTGCGCCACCGTACTGTCTGATCAGGCGACTGAACTGAGTTCGTTTCCGTTTCAGGAACGCACGGCGATTGTGTTCGGAAACGAAACTCACGGAATCTGCGATTCACTGATCGCGCATTGTGATCATCAGCTCATGATTTCCATGCTGAATGGAACGGATTCATTGAACGTCGCGATCGCTGCTGGAATTTTTGGCTACGCCTATCGGACCGCGTTTCCCAATCATGGCTGAATTTTGCCGCATTCCCTGGGCTCTGCGGCCTCTGCCAGTGCCGTTATCCCGGGCGACACGATTCAATGACGAATGGCAAATCCCGTGAAGTCTTCTGCTGAGTCGTCTTCGACAGATTCTGTTGCTTGCAGGTTTTCCTCAAAATGTGCGGCGATTGCGTTCGCGAATGCCGTCACAACCGCTTCCTCGCCCTGTGCCACCATTTCGACTCGGCCATCCTTCAGGTTCTGTACATAACCACGAACGGCAAAACCCGCGGCAAGGCCTCGTGTTGTCCAGCGGAACCCCACGCCCTGGACTCGACCGGAAAAGTGATACTTTCTGCTGATCGAGGTGCTGTCAGCCATTACGATTTTCCTGTAATCGGACACTGCGCATGAAAAAACGACCAGCGAAAATGCTGGTCGTTCTTAGAGGGGCCGGTGGGATTCGAACCCACGCATGATGGATTTGCAATCCATTGCCTTAGCCACTTGGCCACGGCCCCGTTGTTTTAGTCTGTGTAAACGACGTAGAATACGTGAAGCTTGAGGATCACGCCGTTCACCTCGATTATAGGACAGATATCGGCTCTGCATCCAGTCTGCTGAAGTCAAAATTGATCGAAATTGACGTCCTAGGGTTGTGAAGGCCCTAATCGGACCTGCTTTCATAAGACACCGGCAGATTTTTGAGGTTCGACCTACCTTTAGTAGATCGCCTGAATTCCTGTGTATAGCATGGCGGAAAGCAAGTTGATCTTGAGTTGTCAAGGATCCTGTTGGGCCGAATTCGGTCAGCCGCACCAGTTGTGTGGTTCTCAAGTCACCCGATGCTCGCTATGGACGGCGGCAATTTTCCGATTAGTCTCTGTGGAGTGCGATACATTGTCTGATTCTGAAGAACAACTGATTTCTGTTGCTCGCGATTCTGTGAGCCAGTGCAACTGGGTTGTGGGCGAATGTGCGGCCAAGTGGACGCAAAAATACGCTCGCGGTCGCACCGATGGCGATTTCGGCCAAATGGTGGGGCTCAGTGGAGACCAAATTTACCAGCGTCGCCGCGTGTGGGAAGCTTTTGGTACGACCTATGACAACTACACCAACCTGAAGTGGTCCTTTTTTTATGTCGCGCTGAACTGGGAAGACGCGACAAAATGTCTGAACTGGTCAGACGAAAACGAAGCCACGGTTGCGGAAATGCGAGCTTGGCGACGAGCTCAAAACGGTGAGGATTTATTCTCTGAGCCGGAAGAAGAGTATTCTGAATGGGCGGCCCCATTGTCGATGGACACCAGTGGTATGCCGAACAGCGTGGTTCAAGACCCCGCCGGATTCGTGCCAGCTGGCGAAGGCGGTCGCGCGGGCATGACCTACGAAGGTGCGGCGGCGGAAACCATGACTGCGGCGGCGCGGGAGTCTGGTGATTACGCTCCATTTCGCAGCGGCGCGGCTGCTCCGGCTCCGGGCGAACAGCCAGCAGAAGTGGCCTTGCTGGAACGTCCGGAAGCCACCCCCGATCAGGTTTGGAAACGTGCGATCTCGATGTTGGAGCGGATGAACAAAGGGATCGATACGAAAGTTCTGAACGCTTTCGAAGAGCAGCCAGAGAAACTGAAAAAACGACTGGCGACTGCCTTTGGAGAACTGCACGATAAGCTAGCCGAGTTTATGTAGGACGAGGAAAGAGAACGTAGGTCCAACGGTTTCCACGATGTCCGTTTGACAGTCGGGCCAACATTGTTTTTTCTGACAAAGCTTCGCGATGCCGAACGAGCAACAAGCTCCCGCCTCAACCACAAGTACGCTGCTGATTGCGGCGCTGCTGTTGTTGTCTGGGGCTCTGGTATATCAAAACTGGTTCATGAGTCCGACAGTGAAGACTCTACCAGCCGAATACATTCCTCCCGCAGTGGTGGCTGCGGGGAAACTTGGTGCCGGCGAAACGCAGAGAGTCGCCGTCTTTAAGCAGACAGCTCCGTCGGTCGTGTTTATCCGCACCAAAGACGTGGCTCGCTTTCTGTATTCTTCCGGACGAATTCTGGAACAGGAACGCGAGTTGTCTTCCGGCACGGGCTTGGTTTGGGATGAACAAGGGCATATCGTCACGAATTTGCACGTGGTGGAAGATGCTTTGAACAGCAGCGATTCTGCACTTGAAGTCGTGTTTGCGGACAAACGCACGGTCGATGCCGAGTTTATCGGCGGGGTGCGTGAGTTCGATATTGCACTGCTGCGAATCGATGTCGGAGCTGATCGGGCTTCGCCCATTCCCTTGGGGACGTCGGACAATCTGGAAGTCGGACAGGAAGTGCTGGCGATCGGCAGCCCGTTTGGTTTCGATCAAACCCTGTCGACGGGAGTCATTGGTGGATTGAATCGCAGCGTGTCCGGTGCCGATGGAGCGGGAGTGCTCAGTGGATTGATCCAAACGGATGCGGCGATCAATCCCGGCAATTCCGGCGGACCGTTGCTGGATAGTTCCGGGCGAATGATCGGCGTCAACACCGCGATCGTTTCTCCCACCGGCGCCTATTCTGGCTTAGGTTTTGCCGTTCCTGTGTCGAGCGTGGTGACTGCCGTCGAAACTGTGCTGCAGGCGACCACTGAGAATCAGCGTCCGGTGCTAGGGATTTCGATTCTGTCTCCCGCAGAAGCGATTGCTTACGGAGCGCCTGCCGAAGCCGCCAGCCGAGGTTTGTACATCAAACGCATCGACCCCAACGGCCCCGCCAGTGGGCTTGGTCTGCGGCCGATTGAGCAGCGCGGAAACATCATCCGTCCTGGTGACCAAATCATCGCTTTAAATGGTGAGCCGACAACCACGCCAGAAGAACTGCTTGTTCTGTTAAGCAAGTATACATCCGGTGATGTGGTTTCCTTGAGTCTCATTCGCAGCAATGGTCAACGTGCCAAGGCGGAAATCACGCTGCAGGTTCGCAAGCTGATTATTTAACGTGCTGGCACAAAGATGAGACCTGATTGTGTTCCATGATAAAGCCCGGCATCTTTGGCGATGCCGGGCTTTTGAAAACAGTGGTTGTGTTTTTGTAGCTCGGCGGTCTCCGCCGAGAAATCACGGTGGAGACCACCGAGCTACATTTGGACAACCCGAAAACTAAGCTGTGGCAAAGCACTGGAGGCTACGGATCGATGATCTCGACGACTTCCATCTGCAGGGTGCCGACAGGGATTTCGACTTCGAACTGGTCGCCGACTTTCTTGTACAGCATAGATTGGGCCAAGGGGCTGGACGTCAGAATCTTCAGAATGTCGCCATCGTAGTCTTCTTCGCCGGGGCCGACCAATTCGTAGACTTCTTTCATGCCGTCTGACAAATCTTTCACGGTCACGCGCGAACCATAGGCGACGACGCCTTTCGGCATATCGCCTTTTTCCATGATCTGACAGTTGGACAAGGTGACCTTCTTGGTGCCAATTTGTCGCTCAAGGTGCTGCAGCTGTTCTCGAGCCGCGTGGTATTCGGCGTTTTCTTTCAGGTCGCCTTCTTCACGAGCCAGCTTGATGCGTTGCAGAATGCCCGGCTTCTGATCTTCTAAATCCGAAATTTCCGTGCGCAGCTTGTCGTAGCCTTCTTTTGAAATGGGTTGACGTTCCATGACCGAGACCTCGAATCTAATTCTACTTAAAAAACTGTGACGTTTGTCTGATGTTGACTTTTGGCAAACAGAAAGGACACGCCCCCGTTTGATTTGGTTCGGCCGTGTCCTTGTGGTGATAAACGACAGCGGTTGAAGGAATGACCCGTCAACCGCTGTTGTTGTCTATGATTTGGAGCAAGTATAACCTGATGCAGGCAAATGGCTACCCCACGTCGTGCCACTGCCGATCGGCGGCGCTTTTTAGCACAGCATCGCAGACCTGCTGCGTTTCCTGAGCTTCTCGGAACGTTGGGCTGCATGGCGTGCCATCGTCCAAGCTTTTCAGGAAGTCCGCCACTTGGTGGACAAAGGTGTGTTCGTAGCCGATGTTCAGGCCGGGCACCCACCACTTGTCCATGTAGGGCATGTCGCCATCAGAAACATGGACCGAACGCCAGCCGCGAACAATCGAATCGTCGCTGTGGTCGAAGTACTCCAGCCGATGCAGATCGTGAAGATCCCATCTCAGCGATGCCTTGGCTCCGTTGACTTCCAGCGTGTACAAAGCCTTGTGTCCGCGAGCGTAGCGGGTGCTTTCGAACAGACCAAGTGAACCATTGTTGAAGTGGCACATGAATGCACACGCGTCGTCAATGGTGACGGGTTGCATCTTGCCCGTTTCGTTGTGCATGCGTTCTTTGACGAATGTTTCCGTCATGGCACTGACGTCCGTGATAGAACCGTTCAGCCACAAAGCGGTGTCGATGCAGTGAGCCAACAGGTCGCCCGTCACACCCGACCCAGCGGCCTCGGCATCCAGTCGCCATAACGCGGCTCCGCCTTGTGGCAGATTGGCATCGATGGTCCAGTCCTGCAGAAAGTTGGCGCGATAATGGAAGATTTGTCCGAGTCGACCTTCGTCGATGAGCTGCTTGGCCAGTGAAACGGCGGGCACGCGACGATAGTTGTACCAAACGGTATTGGCGACGCCCGCTTTTTCCACAGCCGCGACCATTCGCGCACCCTCTTCCGGGTTGAGGGCGAGTGGTTTTTCGCAGAGGATCATTTTGCCAGCTTCGGCGGCTGCGATCGCAATTTCGGCGTGCGAATTGTTGGGCGTGCAAATGTCGACGGCGTCGATGTCGTCGCGCGCAATCAGAGCTCGCCAATCGATTTCGATACTTTCGTACTGCCACTGATCCGCGAACGCCTGAGTTTTTTCGGCAGTCCGTCCACAGACGGCTTTCAGCACGGGACGGTGTTTGAGGTCCGGAAAGAAGTCGTTAACTCGCTTGTAACCGTTGCTGTGCGTACGGCCCATGAAGCCGTAGCCAATCAGTCCGATGTTGATAGGTTTTTGAGACATTGGAATGAACTGTGAAAAGAGAAAGCGAACATTCGCAAGTCAACTCAGACCTGCAGAATCGATGTCAGCGTAAGCGGGAATCAATCGCTGGGATCTGCCCAGCGAGCCATCAAAATACAGGAATTCGGATGTGGTACAACGCTGACGCTCAGGAACGTGGCGTTGTCAGGCAGATTTCGGCCGGTCAACGGAATTCTTTAGAGTTCGTCATTGAACAGCTGAGTGATACTCAGCACTGATCCGCTGGCAACTTCCGGCGCAATCGAATCACCTTCTGCAGCCACCGAAACATCAGCATAGGTTCCGTCGTGAGGCGCACGGAAAACATGAATCCGTTTCGATGCGGCATCGACGACCCAGTATTCTTGAACGGATGCTTCGGCTTACAAATTTGCTTTTTCCGACAGATCTGACTTTAGGCTGCTGTCTGCCACTTCGATGGCCAATTGCACGTCCTGCCACACAGGGTGGCGTTCTTTGTAACTGACTTTCTGAAGCCACATCAAATCGGGTTCTGGCATACTTTCCTGAGCGGTCAGATCCAGCGGCACTCGGCACGACGCAATCATGCCGTACTGATTGGCCTGCTTGACCGACCAGTTATTCAGGGCTGTGACTAGCCAGCTGTGAACAGGGCCTTGTGGATTCATTTCCCTCAATTCCCCCCGAATCAATTCAATGCGTCGACCAATCTGCGCAAAGGCACCGCATTTCGTCATGTCGACGTATTCTGCGACACTGAGTTTCAGCGCTGTGCTCATCATTCACCTCGTCTTGTCTGGCAAGCCATCTGTGTGGACAACAAGTGGTGGAGTCACGCTCATCAGGTTATCTGTTGAGCGTCTCGCACCTTGATCATTGTATCAAGAATTGTGTTCCAAGTGGCCGGTGTTTCCAGCATCGCGTTCGGGAACATGCAGCCGTCCCAGCAGATGTGCTGGATGCCGCGCTCTGCCGCACCTTCCAGCCAATAGCTGGAACACTTCACGATATCCAGTTTGCCGTTGGGGTCATCGGCTGGACAATGCTTGCCCGTCTTATCGTGCGCGCCTGCGCCGTGAACTTCGCCGTCATTCTGAGCGACGTGGAAATCGATTGTCCACGGGCGCAGCTTGTCGGTCATGGTCTTGTACGCGGCATAGAATTCTTCGTCGCTGTAGCCCGGTTGAACCAATGCGTGTTCGGGAGCGTTGTAGCCCAGCAGGTACAGGTAAGTGTGTGCTAGGTCTGCTTGAAAGCCGAGCGATTCTGGCATGCCGACTTCTTCCAGCAGGTCTAGCATGTCTTTCCAGCTGTGCATTCCTGCCCAGCAAATTTCGCCTTCGGCGGCCAGTCGTTCGCCGCTGTCCGCTGCAATCTTGGCGGCTTCGCGGAAGGTGTTGGCGATCTTTGTGGTGTTGGCTTTGGGGTCTTCACGCCATTTGTCGACACCAAATTCGGCGGAATCCAGACGGATGACACCGTACTCACGAACACCATGTTCTTTGAAGATGCCAGCGATTCGGCAGCCGACTTTAATCGCTTCCAGAAACTTGTCGGTTTGTTCTTTGTCGCCCATCGCGGAATCACCCACGGTGCCTGCCCAAACCGGAGCCACCACGGAACCGACTTTGAAGCCGTGCGACGCAATCAAATCGGCAATACGCCGAATTTCGTCTTCGTCGGCGTAGGGATCTGTGTGAGGATGGAACAGGAAATAATCGATGCCGTCGTACTTCTGTCCGTCGACTTCGGCGGCGGCTGTGAGTTCCAGCATTTTTTCCAGACTGATGGGCGGCTCTTGGCCTTCATCAGTCCCCTTGCCCACAAGTCCCGGCCACATCGCGTTATGTAGTTTTAGTGTCATCAGTTTCTCAGTCTTCCAAGCGACAGACGGCTGTCGAAAACTTTTATATTGACGAACAGACGGCGGTCGTCATTCGTCATTTGAAATTCAAGCTGAGAGCATAGTCAAACCATTGATTGTGAACCAGCACCCCCTGCTTCATTTCTGATGCCATGCTTGGAGAAAATTCTCAACCGATCGACCATGTGGCAGCTGTAAGGCCGATTTGATTGACTTGCTTTGCACCTCGTGGGCCTTTGGTGCGTACGAATCGACCTTAAACCAAATCGAGCGTATCGCCCCGCCTGCGGGTTCCAGAATTTAATCCACCCGTGGCCACCACTATCCAACTTAGCGATCAATTCAGGCATGACGACTGCAAACTTCTTCTTGAGCAGTCGAAAAAGAGGGACAAGGTCTTGAAAGTGATCGCTGACGTGTTTGTCAACTTCGTCATTCAAATCCGTTTCGATACGAAGACATCTGTCGGGCAAACTTAATCTGCCGGGACCAACGTCGCGTTTGTTCGATTCGAAACACTCGCCGCACAGGAAAAAACCTGATGCGACTGAGGCAAATCCAACCTGCCCCACTGCCCGCAACGGGTGCAACGATGGATGTGAAAAGCTGCATGCCCAGCCAGCCATTTCAAGCATGGCGCGGTGCAGTTTGGGGCGGGCGGTTTTTACTCACATTACCGGTTAGTGCGTTAGGCGAGCGGCAGATGCCTTTTTGGTAGGCCGGATCGAGCCAACCGGTGCGTTGCCGGAGCGGCGACCTGCGGACCGTACGGTCTCATCGGAATGTTGTGCGTTGGCGTTACCTTCGGTTGGCGCTGTTCCGGCATTTGCACGGTCTTGTTCCGGCCTACTTTGCTCTGCAATGCTCAGTCTACGATTCGGACGACCGATAAAAGAGTCGCTCGTCCCACTCAAGATTCATGGCTTCGTTGGTGACAACATCTGCGAAGGCGGAATGAGCTGGATTCAGGAGGTAGTTAAAGTCGTTCGGTGATACGGCACTGGGGACTTTTAGAACCGGATACAGGGCTGCGTTGATCCAATCATCTCCCATCTGCTGCAGCAGTCCGTGTGGAGGATATGAGCGCCAGTCGAATGGAAGCGACTCAAGGTGCCCCAACGAGATTTCCTAAATTGCACAAGTCGCTGGAATGGTGAGTTGTACGAACTGATATGTCGCGGGTGGCGAGATCCCCGACAAATGCACCAAGACTTCGAGTTGAGCAAGGGCCAATGAAGCAGAACTGTAGACGACTGATGTGCGGCGGAAATTCCATCGACCGCCTTCTCGAGCGGCACCTTCTCCGGACATGGCTGTTGCCGCACGCTTCGCTTTGAAGATTCGGTAGGCCACCACGCCCGTCACGCGGCGACTCCGTGCTCAATCTGCCAGATTAACGCTTTGACTTCATTGGCACCGGGTTCCGTTTCAGCATGGCTGAGGGGCGAAACCTGCCCGAATGTTGGCAAGGGCGTTTGAAGCCAAGTGACAGCTTTCCGTCCGTCACCGTCGAAATACGATAAAGCAACGCTGTAAACTTCGGCGACTCGCCACAACCGCTCTGACTCGGCTTGAGTAAGTTGATCACGTGAAGCTAAATCTTCCTGCGTGATTCCCAATACCGCATAGACGGCACTCTTTGGCAGATTTGTCCGACTTAGAACGCCGTTCACGTGTTCAACCGGGAGTCCATTCTTGACCGCCGCGATTCCGGTGTGAGAGTCCACACCGATCGTTTGCCATGCTGTTGTCATTGAACGAATCCCCTTGATCTTCCGTGATCCATGAACGTCGAGTTTCCACTCGATATAACCGGCGATTCTTGCCGAAATCTGCTAGTCAAGTCAATGTCATTCCAGCACTGCAACTACTTCGTAACGGCAACACCGGGCGTTTTGGAATGCGCTTGCTGCGGGAAGTCGAAGGTCAACACGAGCGGTTCCGTTCCCGTGTTTTCGATTTGCACGCCGCCGTTCGCAAGTGCGGCCTGAGTGATGAATCCGATCTCGGGATAAATCTCGCCGAGAATCATATCCTGGTGATATTGCACTTCGAGCTTTCCAACGCGGCCGCTTCCGCCATTCGTGTGGAACAGCGCGGGACTCTCCGGGCAAAAATTCGTCTTACCGCCAGGCTGCACGATGAGTCGGAGAATCGAACACTTCTGTTCGCCGAGGAAATCACCGTAAACGATCCACTTTGCGTCAACACCCTGGCCTTCAAATTCTTCGGCGGAGATTGCCGGACGCGAATTCTTCAGGACGAAGTCGGGGTCCTGGTTCGCTTCGAAGTCCAACTTTTCAACCAGGTAATCCCAGTCTTGGTGGCGATCCTTCGGATAGTCCTCTTCCCTGCATGCGTAAAACGCATCCGCTGCTCCGATACGTCCATCAAGCGTAAGATCCTCGGCCAGGAAGTGCTCATCCATCGTGACGTGCAGCTCGTGCGTGCAGAGGTTCGTCGGCGAGTGCAGCACACCGTTCGGCATCACGAAGCCGTTATCAAGTTGCATCATCACGTGCGGCGACAAATGCCGAACCCCGTTATACTCGCCCTGTCCGAAACGCTTCATGCAGGCAAGAAACTGCTCCTTTGTCACGAACGGGTACAGCCCCATTGCCGTGGTGTGATAATGCGACGCACTGACTCCGGGATTGTCGAAAGAATTGATGTCATAGACTTCCCACTTCGACCAGTGAAGATGATGCGGAATCGGATTCAGATTGTCAAACTTTTTTGACACAATCGGCCAGGTCGGCTTTCCGAACAGCGATTTCGAGAAGGCCGTAACCTTCTCACCCATGACAGTTTCTGGATTGGCGACGATCAAATCCTGCAGCGAGATGAACTGTCCGTTCGGAGTAAGGACGTGCGACTCACCTTCGCGAAACGGTGCCTTCTTCGTGCGCGTGTCGATGACACCCGTCACGATGGGAACGGTGCAGCACATCCAGATTTCATCGAGCCCCGTACCGTTCATGTAGTCCGGATAGTACGATTGCTCATTAAGGCGAAGGCGTTTACCTGGCGTACAAAATGTCCGGCCGGCGTAGCGGTGCAGTAGTTGCAACACCCCGTCGTGCTTGTTTAGGCAGTCATCGAGAATCGCAGCCGATCCTCCGCCGCTTCCGTCGATCACATCTTGTTGGGGGTACTCGTGCAGTTTATCCGCAAGGGAAGGGACGTTGGCCATGATTCGGAAGTTGCCTTGTAAAACTCATCAATGATCGCCGCAACACACCGTTGTTGCGTACAAATTGGATTAACATTCCGGTCGGTCCGACAGCCGGAAAGGCTGAGCATTCTGACCAGAAACGAATTCGTTTTTAAGGTAATGTAGCGATTTCTCCCGAAAATCTGTTTCACTCGGAACCGAATCCGGAAAAAGACGGTGGTTGTAGATGACGTCCGTGGCAATAGAATGCGGCGAACCGCTGCGACCCACAGGCGTCTGAGCTCGTGGAATCTGATCGTCGCCTTCCGAAATTGTCACCGAAAACTCACTCCATGACTCGAATCGCCATTCTCGGAGCCACCGGCTACACAGCTCTGGAATTATTGAAAATTCTGGCCCGTCACCCTCATGTGGAAGTGACCACCCTGACGACTCGACAGGAGACTCGGCCTCACATCAGCCAGATTCATCCTTCGCTGACGGGGCAATTCGATTTGGTTTGTGAAAATCTGTCGCCCGCCGAAGTCGGTGAACGAGCGGACCTTGTCTTCTGTGCTCTACCGCACACAGCCAGCATGGAAGCCGTGCCGCTGCTGCTCGACGCCGGTTGCCGCGTCGTTGATCTTAGCGCCGACTATCGGTTGAGCGATCCTGGCGTCTATGAACAGTGGTACGGGCACGTGCATACCGACCCGACACGCCTGAGCACCACCGTGTACGGCTTGCCGGAGCTGTTTATGGATCGGATTCCGGGAGCGGACCTCGTCGCCAATCCGGGTTGCTATACCAGCACAGCGATTCTGGGTCTCGCGCCGTTGTTAGCCGCAGGCATCATTGAGCCAACCGGAATCATCATTGACGGCAAAAGTGGAGTCAGCGGTGCCGGGAGAACTCCCAAGATCGGAACGCTGTTTGCGGAATGCAACGAATCTGTCACCGCTTATGGAATCGGCACGCACCGACACATGCCCGAAATCGAACAGGTGCTGACGGACGTTTGCGGCGTCAATGTGCAGGTGGCTTTTAATCCGCATCTGATACCGATGGATCGCGGAATTTTGTGTTCGATGTACCCACGGTTGAAGGAGCCCAAGTCTGTCGAAGAACTGTTGGCCGTGTTGCGAAGGTTCTATGCGGATCAACCGTTTGTGCGAGTTGTCGATCATATTCCGGCCACGAAGCATGTCGCTCATACGAATTTTTGCGATATTTCCGTGCGGTTGAATCGCGATCAGCTGGTGGTGTTTTCGGCGACCGATAATTTGATCAAGGGAGCTAGTGGGGTTGCCGTGCAGAATATGAATCTGTTGCTGGGATTTGATCAACGAATGGGAATGCTGCCGTGTTGATTTGAAATCTGAAATCTGAAATCTGAAATCTACCTTCCCGGAACACACCGATGGCGACTTTCCAGCGATTTGAGGATCTGCCGGTTTGGCAAACAGCCGCAGACCTAGGTGCTCGTATGTTTTCTTGGACGAAGCAGTCTGAGTTTCGCGGCATGGGTGATCTTGCCAACCAGATTCAGCGAGCAACATTGTCGATCAGCAATAACATTGCTGAAGGGTTTGAGCGCGGGTCAACAGCAGAGCTGATTCAGTTTCTTTACTTTGCACGAGGCTCCGCCGGGGAAGTGCGTTCGATGTTGTGTGTGATGGCACGGATGCCTGCATTCGATGTTTTCAAATCTGAAATTTCAGATTTGAAATCTGAGTTCGAAGCCGTTTCCCGGCAGATTCGTGCATGGTTGGAGCATCTGCAAAATTCTGAAATCAAGGGACAGCGGCATCTGAATGACGTGTCGAAAAAACAGTACGAAAATCAGCAGGGAAATTCTGAATTCTGGGTGAAAATGGATCAGTTCAAGGCTCAGCAGGAACGGAAGCTGATTGAGCTAGCGGCGGAGCGAAGTTGGCGAAAATCGGAATAAGTCCCGCGTCGATCGTACGAAATCTCAAATCTCAAATCTCAAATCTCAAATCTCAAATCTCAAATCTCAAATCTCAATGCCTAAACTCCCAATCGGCTTCAAAACTTCTGGCACGACTTGCGGCATTAAAGCCAGTGGCAAACCAGACCTAGCGTTGTTCTTTTCCGAATCGCCCTGCTCCGCCACCGGCGTGTTTACGAAAAATCGCGTGGTCGGTGCCCCGGTCACCGTGTCGAAAGAACGCGTCCCTGCCGCCAACATTCGCGCCGTTATTGTCAATTCGGGCAATTCCAACGCCTGCACAGGGGCCCAGGGCGAAGCCGATGCTCGTCAAATGACAGCCGAAGTCGCCGCGGCGTTGGGCTGCCTGCCACAGCAAGTGTTGTTGTGTTCGACGGGGATCATCGGCGTCAACTTGCCGATGGATATTATTTCCGCAGGCATTCCCATTGCCGTCCAGCAACTTGCGGCCACGGAGGAATCGTTTCTGGCGGCGGCGACCGCGATGATGACGACCGATACCTTTGCCAAGCAGTTCACTAGCGACGTCGGCATGTCTTCGGGCCCCGTCCGAATTGCCGGAGCCGCCAAAGGCGCGGCCATGATTGCTCCCAACATGGCAACCATGTTGTCCATCATCATGACGGATGCTGTGCTGACCGCTGAACAGTGTGACGACCTGCTGCGATATTGCGTGGATCGCTCGTTCAACTGCATCAGTGTCGACGGCCACATGAGCACCAGCGATACTGTTTTGCTGCTAGCGAACGGAGCCGCCAATGCGGCACCTGCGAACGATGATGACTATCAAACGTTCCGAGACGGATTGCAAGAGGTCTGCGAAGAGCTCGCCACTGCGATCATTAAGGATGCCGAAGGTGCTGACCACTTCATCACCATCGATGTCAGCGGTTTCGAAACTCGCGATGCGGCGTTCCAGATTGCCAAAGAAATTGCGGAAAGCGCGTTGGTCAAAACGGCGATCACCGGCAATGATCCCAACTGGGGCCGCATTACGTCGGCCGCTGGCTATGCGGGAATTGATTTCGATACGGCCCATCTGTCACTTGTGATCAACAACACGGTTGTCTTTCAAGCTGGCTCACCTGTTGCGTTCGACGAAGAGGCTTTATCTGCCGAGATGAAAGGCAACCGAGACGTTTTTCTGCGACTGACACTGTCTGGCGGCCCGGCGTCCGGCAGTGAATCTGTCCGCTTCTGGACAAGTGACCTGACGCAGGAATATGTGCGTCTGAATTCCGACTACTCCACATAATTCGTGTTCGGCGTGGTCCGTCGGCGGCGTTATTGTCGACCGCGACCATGATTTTGCGGGCACGCTTGGATTGTGGCTGCGATTTTCCGATAGTGACGATCTGTGGTGCCCCGTTTTCATTCCTGCCTGTGAGATATCGCTATGGTCAATTCTCAGTCTTCACGTCGTGACTTTCTGAAGCAGTCGTCCGTTGCCGCCGCTGCGGCTGCAGTTTGTTTGCCGGCGAGTCAAACGGCATTCGCGAATGTTTCGCCCAATGATCGCCCGAGATTTGCCAGCATTGGCGTTGGTGGTATGGGCCGCGGTGACGCGAATGACCACAAACACTTCGCAGATCTGATCGCGATTTGTGACGTCGACCGAGGCCATGCAGAACGAGCCAACAAGGATATTGCCGAGGGCAAAGCGTCTTTACACAACGATTATCGCGAAGTGCTGGACAATCAAGATGTCGATGTGGTCAGCATTGCGACTCCTGATCATTGGCACGTGAAGATTGCCATTGAAGCCTTGGAATCCGGCAAGCATGTGTTTTGTCAAAAACCGCTGACGCTGACGTTGGAAGAAAACCAGCTGATCCGGGCAGCGTGTCGCAAACATGCGGGACGAGTGTTCTTTATTGGAACACAGCAACGCAGCACGAAGGATAAGTTTCTGCGGGCGGTCAATATGGTGCAGCAGGGCCTGCTGGGCGAGATCAGTAAAATTACCGTGGGGATCAACGGCAGTCCGACGGGCGGACCGTTTCCGAAAGTGGATGTGCCTGAAGGGCTGGACTGGAATGCCTGGCTGGGTCAGGCTCCGCTGGTTGACTATCGCACACAACGCTGCCACGCAGACTTCCGTTGGTGGTACGAATATTCGGGCGGGAAATTTACCGACTGGGGTGCCCATCACATCGACATTGCTTCGTGGGCCATTGATCAATTGGGCGAAGGCCAGGGACCAGACACGATTGATGGCACCGATTCGCTGCACCCGGTCGAGTACAAAGATGGCTGGGCTCAGGCAGACGATTCTTTTAACACGTCACACGACTTTGCGGTGAAGTGCCAGTTTGTCAGCGGAACAGAAATGGTCGTCACCAGTCGCGGTGACAACGGCATTCTGTTTGAAGGTTCGAAGGGCCGTTTGTTTGTGAACCGTGGAAAAATTACGGGCACTCCGATCGACGAAAACTGGGACAAGGATGTCTTTGGCGACGAGCAACTCATGGCGCTGTACAAAGGGAAGCCGTTCGAAGGGCATAAAAACAATTTCTATCGTTGCATCAGCGAAGGCGGCCTGCCTGTTTCTGACGTTTACTCACACCTGCAGGTCATGAACACGTGTCATCTAG
>JBDNHJ010000162.1:0-5413 GCA_041688835.1 Fuerstiella sp. | reverse complement strand
TCTGCAGACCAACTTCGTCCATCTGGTAAATCGACCATGACGTCCTCCTTGAAGATTCAACTCATCCGTTTCCATTCCAGAGATTATACTCGCTCAGGAAAATTCGGCAAATTCTGCCTTCAGGGCTGTGGAGTTAATAACGCGAAGTTTCCAGCTCAGCCCCATGGGACGGATCCAAAACCCTGTTCGTGCCAAAAGCTTCAGCGGCGGCGTTGTCGGTAACTCTGGTCGCAGCAGTCCGTTTCGGCCCTGACGTTCGGCATTGATTGCCGACGCGACGTGCCAATTGATCTGTGTCGTGCCGTGCCGTCCGTCCTGCATGCGATCGTTGTCGATGGTGTCCCGCACCTCGACATCGATATCCAACCCTCCGGCGATTTCGATTGTGTCGTCAACGTCCGTGCCCTGAATCACGATACGCTCAACACCGCTGAATCCCCTTGCTTGCGCGTCGGGCTGCGCTGGAGGCGAAATAACTTTCGGTTGCCGCTCACGTCAACTTGCATTCGAGATTCCGAAACATCTTGTCCTACCCCAGAGTCCGAATAAACGCCGTTGCCAATGTTCGAGCTTCTGTGGCGTTCAGAGTGCCGGATTTGTCCTGGTCGAAGGTCAGGGCTTTGGTGACGAAGGCTGTCGTCATTTCCGGCAGAGTGGCGATTGTCGGCATTCCGCCTACGAGTGGCCGAGCCCTTCTAGCATCGACAACAGCGGCAGAGCGATTACGCCCCACATCGGAGGGATTGCCAGCCACGCAAGACAGACCCAGTTGTGACCATGAAGCCATGCGCCGATCCATGACACTCGCCAGCGCTGTGATCGCATTTTACATGCGGCCGACCAGCGGGACTCAAGCTTCACGAGTCTTCACCCGTGAGTTGTTGCGATTCTGCAGCCGCGTCGCTTGGTCATGCTGCGACGCTGTTCCCTTTTTATGTTGACGTTGCGGATGTCGTTCCGATTTCGTACGCTTATTCATCTGCGGCTCTCTTGGTGAAACTGAGGTCTTTTGATAATCACAGGTTTCCCGAGAGCCACGGTTTTGGGAACACCAACTTCAAAATGCCAGAGGGGGAGTGACCCTAAAGTGCAGTTTGGTATCGGAACGTCTCTACAGATTCTGGATACACTCTTTGGTGATCTGGTCGAGGAGGACTTTCTCTTCGCACTATGAGTGGCGAGATGCCAACGTTTCATGGTCCGCAAAATCCGTCAAGTTCGCCATCAAGCTCAACACTTGGCAATTCCGTGGCTCTGCAATGATCAACAGCTTGCCGCATCGTTGGCTGAGCCCTCACTGCAAGGGTATACTCCGTGCGTAAAAATCGAGATATCTCGCCAAGAATGTGTTTGCACAGGTGGGGATGTTCTCCGTGTCATGAACCGAGGTGTGCCGCGCGGATTAGAGCTCAGGAAGTGGTAAGTGTGGTTCAGTCCCGGCAGGGACGACGGACTTTTGCCGTCGGTGATAATCGACAGTTTGCCGGAATTCTTCAAGAATGTCGACGCCTTCAGAACGCCCGTCAAACGTCCTGACGCTTGTCAACGCAGCGATGCGAGTTTGGGCGAAGTCAGATCGCACTGGCGTTGTCCGCCAAAAATAGAAACACGACTGCGATGCTTCGTATCAATCATGACATCCAGATTCCGCTGTCCGAACTGCAGTTCACCTTTGCCCGCAGTGGTGGGCCGGGAGGACAGAACGTCAACAAGGTGAATTCCAAGGCCGTTCTGCACTGGGACGTGGTGAATTGCGAAGAGCTACCGGGACCAGTGAAGCAGCGTTTTCTGGAACGCTATCGAAATCGCATCACCAAAGAAGGCCTGCTGGTAATGCACAGTCAACGCTATCGTGATCAAGCGAGAAACGTCGAAGACTGCCGCGATCGATTGCGGGTCATGGTGCTGGAAATTGTGGCTCCGCCAGTCAACCGACGGCCAACCAAACCATCAAAAGGTGCTAAGCAGCGACGACTCCAAGGCAAGAAAGAAACGTCGCAAAAGAAACAAATGCGCCGTCGCCCCAACCTTGGGGACTAAGGCGCTGCAAAACAATTCACGACTGATTAAGAATTAGCAGAAGGGCACAAGTCTTCCGGTTTCGCGTCTCCGAACCGGGTTGCGCCGTTCCTCTCAGCGGTCGCTCATTGTTTTGCGGCGTCTAAGAACTTGGTTTCCGCACCGTGATGAACTGCCGCCAACATTGCCTTGAAACACTCGTGGTTTGTCAGCGTTAAAGGTTGTGTTTTGTAGCTAGGCGGTCTCCGCCGAGAAATCACGGTGGAGACCACCGGTAATCGCACGGTGAACCGCATCTTGACGGGGTTTCTAATCTGAGGGGAATTTTACTTCTTCGACTTCTCGATCGTCCGCCTGCGAATCTGATTTTCTTCAAGCCAGTTCGCAATGATCGGAGCGCTGACAAAAGTGCCCTGTTCCGCAAGAACATCAGAGAGGCCCTGTGGCGACAGATGCGTCCAAAGAATATCTTCGTCAGGATCCCCCGCAACATAGCGGTCAACCGTGTCGAATAATTGTTGCTCGATTTCCGGCTCCTGCTTGCGTTTCCGTCCGCCGCCCTCCGCACGTTGACGATCTCCCAGATCGTCATCCGGCAGGCTGTCCAGGTCACTCACACCGCGGCGGTTTGTCTGTTCCGAGCAACCCAACGATTCGGCAATAGACCGCTGACCGCCACGCCCCAGTTTCTCCGCTTCAATCGCCGCATATCGGCGACGATCCTTCTCAGACAAACTGTCATAGACATTCTTCACCCGTTGCTCGGTCGCTTCACCATAAGGTGACTCAAATCGATTCGCCATCCCACTTTCCTCCCTGAGTTTCAAGTCCGATGGTTCCCACCAACGTCGCTCAGCAAGTATAGCAAATCTCACGCAATTCGTTTAATTTCCAGCCCTTATTGGCGCTAACGCTCCGAGATCTCTTCCGAGCGGTAGCTCGAATCCACCGGCAATGCCGGACGGTTTGCGGTTTATGAATTTCGTCTGACGCTCTAAGGCGTAAACGCGGTCGACTTTCTGGAAACCTCTGCGGGCTATCTGCAGGCCGACGCGTTCAGCGGCGACGACGAAGTTTACGCCAGCGGCGAAATCATCGAAGTGGCCGGCAATGACTCACTGCCGTCGTTACTGGTGGGAAGCCATCGATACCGACGTTCGCCGCAGCCACGAAGCCGTGAGTTACATCATTCGGCTGTATCGCCTGGAAGATGAATTCGAACAACGAAAGCTGCGTGATGACGCTCTTCGCGACGCTGGGCAAAAACACGCGTCGCCAATTCTGGAAGACTTCAAAGCCTGGCTGGTCAAAGAACAGTCCGCCGTTCTTCCCCAAAGTGCAATCGGCAAAGCGTTCATGTACACACTGAACCAGTTCGACGCATTGTGCCGTTACACCGAAGACGGCGTGCTATCGATCGATAACAACCTCGCGGAACGCCGGATGAAACCGCCCGCCATCGGCCGCAAGAACTAGCTGTTCGTCGGCAGCGAACTGGGTAGCGACCGACCCGCCATTTTGCTGAGCATCATAGCCAGTGCAAAGTTGTGCCACGTCGAACCCCGGGCCTGGCTAAACGCCGTCCTGCGATAACTTCCCCTCTGCCGAGCGACCGACATCGTTCTGGATAAACTGCCGGACCTGACCAATCTTCTGCTCGACGCTTGGCTCGCAGCCAACCCCCAACACCGCTGGAAAATCGACGACCTCCGCAAAAAAGAACGTGAACAAAGCCGACAGCAGAAAATTAACAAACGAAGAAACCCCTAAAACAATACCTGCGGTTCACCGTCCGCTTACGACCACCGAGCTACATTTCCCCGACGCTCAAAATAGGCTGCGACAGTCCACTACGCCCACGGATCGACGTTGTCTTTCAAATTCCATTTGGTGGTTTGTGGTCGCAGCGGACTGCTCAGGCCTGTGGGTTGCGGATGATGCCGACAAGCTAACAGCACTCCTTCTTCGGGTGCGAACGTGCAACCGAGTTGAAAGCCAGCTTCGGCATTCAGCACCCAGCGTGGTCGCAGAGTCATTTTCACGGAACCATTCGGCAGCGACACGGTCAGCGGATAGTCAGCGTCCAGTGCAATCGATTGCTCAGCGACAAAGCGGCAGCCGCTGAGTGAATAATCGACGATGCGGCCGAAGATTTCTTTGCCTTGGCTGACTTCAATGGCCGCAGGTAGGTCGAGTGGAAAACGGACTTCACCACGGAATTCGTCGACACTGAGTCTGGCGACAGAAGCTTCCAATGAATCAATCGTAAACAGGGCTACGACTTCCTGACCGGCGATGACGCCTGACCAGTGAACAATCGCCTGCGATGCGGTCACAACGCCGGAATCGTCCCAACAAACATTGACATCAACAACCTGTCCCATCACTGGAATCGACGAAACATCAGCACCGGACAACACCAAGTCGTGTTGCGCCAACGCACGAATGCGAGTTTCCACGGTCGTGCCACCTTGCAGCGTGACGCGTGCTGAAACGCTGGAAATATTCTTGCCCGTCAGGCGAGAATCTGGACTGGGTTCGCCAGCCTTTAGTTTGCAAGGCCACGTCCATGCCACTTGAGTGGCGAATGATCGTTGAATGACTTCGGCGTAGCGTGACGTCAGTGAAAGGCCCATGGTGGAGTTTCCTGTTCGGGAAAGAAGTGTTCTGGTGCAGCGAGTTTGGGAATGGAAGTCAGCGATGTTGTGGTGATTCGTCAAACGTATGTTGCGTTTTGGCACCACTCCGGGAGATGACGAAAAAAGGCACCATGAATAACCACGTGCAAGGACCAGCCGCTTCGGTTCTGCGGATCGTTGTGGCTGTGACGATCTTGCAGGAACCAGCGTGTTGGCCGCTGAGTGGCGGCGACGTCTGGGCTGTTAAACATGTGATATTGATGTGGATGGTCTCTCATCCGCCTCCAAGACTGCTCCGCGAACGACGCGAACTGCGACTCAGTCCCGGTAGGGACGACAGACTTTTAGGGTTAGGGAAGTCCAGTTGAGCCGGACTCCCCTGCCTCCCAACCGGGCATGCGATTCTCCCGCACACGGCTATCCAGTTAGTAGTTGACGGATTGATCGAACCGCTCCTCTTGCGAGACGTCAGTTCGACAACGCGCGCTTTCATCTTCGCAAGGCTCTCGTGTCGCGGAAAGATTTGGTCCCCGCGAAACGAGTCACCCAGAAACGCGAAGCTGTTCACGCGACTGTCAACGATCTTCGTCTTCGTCGGATGCACAGTCAAACCGGCCTCCGCAACCCAAGCGGTGATCATCTGCAAAGCGGATTCGGCCGCGACCTGACTGCGGCACAGAACGACGAAGTCGTCCGCGTAACGCACCATTTCGAAACCCTCATCAGCCATTTGATGATCCAAGGGGTTGAGATAC
>JBDNHJ010000161.1:0-121412 GCA_041688835.1 Fuerstiella sp. | reverse complement strand
GTGCCAACAATCTGGTATATACCTTCACACGTGACACCACAACGGGAACGCTGACGGTCGGCTTTGACGTCAGCGGGGCGGCTACGTTCGCCACAGACTATACACAGACCGGTGCCACAACATTCACGGCAGCATCCGGCACCGTCACGTTTGCCGATGGCTCAGCAACGGCCATAGTTACGATAAATCCGACGGCCGACCTGATCACGGAACTCGACGAACTCGCCGTTCTGACATTGACCGCTGACACCATCTATCTGCTCGGCACGCAAAACGTAGCGAACGGTACGATCACAAATGACGATACCGCGGGTTACACACTCAGCAAAACCACGGCGACAGTATCCGAAGACGGCACATCGGTTGTGGACTTGTTCACCGTCGTGCTGACATTGGAACCAACGTCCGATGTTGTGCTGGATCTGTCGCTGAGTGCCAATCCGGATGCGGCGATCGACACAGCTTCGCTGACGTTTACGTCGGCCAACTGGAATGTGGCCCAAACCGTCAACGTGACTGGGCTGAACGACAACATTGTCGACGGCGATGAAACGACAACCATCACCGTGGCTGTCAACGATGCGTCGTCGGATGATGTTTACGATGTCCTGGCCGATCAGACGGTTACCGTTACGACCACCGACGACGATACGGCTGGTTATACGCTCAGCAAAACCACCGCAACGGTTTCTGAAGACGGCACGTCGGTTGTTGACTTGTTTACCGTCGTGCTGACATCGGAACCAACGTCTGATGTCGTATTGGACCTGTCGCTGAGTACCAGTCCGGATGCGGCCATCGACAAAGCTTCTCTGACGTTTACGTCTGCTGACTGGAACGTCGCACAGACTGTCAACGTTACCGGGCTGAACGACAACATCGCTGACGGCGATGAAACGACAACCATCACCGTGGCCGTCAACGATGCGTCGTCCGATGATGTTTACGATGTTCTGGCCGATCAGACGGTTACTGTTACGACCACCGACGATGACACGGCCATCCTGACGCTGACGATCGTCTCCGCGTCTGTCAGTGAAGGTGCGGCAGCGGCAGCCACTACAGCCACAGTGTCCCGCAACACAGACACGACCAACACGCTCACCGTGACGTTGGCCAGCAACGACACCAGTGAAGCCACCGTTCCGACGACGGTAACGATTGCCGCAGGACAAACGACGTCCGCTCCGTTCAACATCGACGCCGTCGACGACGCGATCGTTGATGGTACTCAGACTGTGACGGTCACCGCATCGGCGGCCGTTCATGCCGATGGGACTGATACGCTGGACGTTACTGACGATGACACTGTTGCCACAGGATTCGTTGTGACAGGTCCCGTCGGGATGATTGATGATGTTCGTCCGTCCGTCTCTTGGAACCCGGTCCCGGGGGCCCTTTCGTACAACCTGTATCTGAATATCGACGACGGCGGCGGAAACGTTTTCCAACAACTCAACATTGGCAGCAGCCAGACATCCTTCGCCCTGCCGCAGGATCTTGAATTCGCTCGCTATCGCGTCTTCATCGAAGCGAACATGCCGGGGGACGTGATTCGGCAGCAGGATCAGGGCCACACCTTTGTGGTGGAGGTCAAAGCCCAGCTGACGCCAGTCGGGGCAACGACGGCGACATCGCCAACGTTCACCTGGCAGCGTGTTCCCGGTGCGGCCAGCTATATCATCTTCATTAATCAGCCCGGGAGCCCGGTGACTGTGACTGTTGCAGATCCCGCCAGCGGCAGTACCGTG
Source organism: Fuerstiella sp. (assembly GCA_041688835.1). Classification (GTDB taxonomy): domain Bacteria; phylum Planctomycetota; class Planctomycetia; order Planctomycetales; family Planctomycetaceae; genus Fuerstiella. The sequence continues at coordinate 119,661 of JBDNHJ010000161.1, read as the reverse complement.
ACTCACACAATCAGCGCAGCTCTGGCACGCAACGATTACAAATGGTGGGTTCGTCCGGTGCGTCAGGTTCAGGCGAGCACGTTCCTTGGTCCGTGGAGCGACGCGAATGAGTTCAGCACAGGCGGACGGACCAAAGTCACTTCGCCGGTTCGCAACAGTACTGTCACCAGCAACACACCGACATTCAGTTGGTCGGCCGTTCCGGCAGCGCAACGTTACGAGGTCTATGTATCGCGTGTTGGCACGCCGGGGGCGTTGTATCGCGACCCCGGAATCACGGCAACAAGTATTGGTTCGCGGGTTCTCGACAATGGCGACTACAAAGTCTGGATTCGAACGACGCTCTCAGACGGCAGCGGCGTGTGGGGCAGCGGCGTTGATTTCACGGTGAATGCCATGACCAGCGGCCTGCAAACGACGCCCGTTGGACCGACAACTCCCGGCTTTGATGACACGCCAGCATTTACGTGGCAAGCAACATCCGGAGCAACAAGTTATGACGTCTATCTGCACAACGGCACGTCGTCGATTCTGCAGACTGGACTAACAGGCACATCGTTTACGCCAACGGCAGCACTCGCCGACGGCGCGTGGGAGTGGTCGATTCGCCCGGTCAATGGCAGCGGCGGCGGTGCATGGAGTGCAGCGACGCAGTTCAGCACGAACGGCCTGACAAAGCTGACGGCCCCCGGAGCAACAACATCGGATACCACTCCGACGTTTACCTGGCAGCCGGTCACCGGTGCGGTCACTTACGAGATTCAGGTCGACAACCGGACGACGAGCACGGCGAATGTGATTCGAGAAGCGGACCTGACCGGCACTTCATTCACTCCAACGACTGCTTTGGCTGCGGGATCCTACCGCGTGTGGATTCGAGCGATCAGCAGCACGACCACCGGGCCGTGGAGTGTGCAGTTCGATTTCGTCGTGGCTTCCAGAAGTACAGACACCTCAACTGAGAAACCGACAACTTTGCTGGCCTCAGTGCATCCCCTGCATGAGACACCTGTCGTCGCGGAAAATCCTAAATCGCCTCCGCCATTTCCGTTTGCGGAGAACCATGCATCCACCGAACGGCTCTCACATGCCCCGGTACCAATGTCGGGACGTGGAAACTCAATCGGCAACGACTCGATCGACGAACAGTTTGCGTCTGCACAGGACTGGCTGAGCAAGGTGTAGTCACGCTATCTGGTGAAAACTTCTGGCGTCCGCTTCGAAAGTGGTCAATCGCTGACCTTTGCATCACATTCTCGTATGTTTTATGCAAATGCCAGAATTCCACCGTTTGATGACACAGAAGGATTTGGCGTAATCCGCATCGGTCACATCACTGAGGCAGGCTGACCTCAGCCTCTGAGTCTTAGGCGTGCGAATTGTTGTCGCGGCGGCGATGGTCGGCAGCGCAAGGTGTTCCCAGGTGCCGGCATGGAAGAACGCGACTCCCACAATTCCAGCGTGGTACCTGAAATAGTGGCATAGCAGGTGTGCTTAGACTGCGCCTGTCGCGGAGAGCGGCTGTGATGAAAAGTTAAGATGAAGATCAAGAACCACGTTACATCGAGCGGGCAAGTCGTCTATGGCTTCTATGCAACCAGAAGCGATATGACGGTCTGGCTGAATGTTGGCATGGTCTACAGCCCAACGCAGAGGATCAACGAACGTGTTGCGTCTTACATCAAGCAATCATTGTTCAGCGCAAAGCCTAACCAGGAGACAGTGAACGCCGAATTCCCCTTTGCATGCGTCGTGAAAGCGATCACACAACTCGGCTGGACTGTAGAGGCGAAGCAGCTGTCGGAAAATTAACAGTTCTGGAGAGAGAAAAGACCTGTCCTTCAGCAGCGGTGTTTAGCGAAGGGGCCACTTTTGAATGGACGGCCATCAGTGATGGTTTAATGGGCGTGCCAACCTATGTACGCACTCTGGCGAGGGCAAATCCAGACATGCCGATCTTCGTCGAATCGATTATTTGCGCCGTGAGTGCGGTGCAGGACGATCCGCTTCGAATTAGCGAGTGGGTGTCCTTGAAATGGCTTCGCGAGGGCATCGCATGGCCAGGGAGCCCCTTCGGAAAGATGAGGAGTTCGTTTGTGTCCATTCGTGGTTTTGCTGACCTTTTCAATCAATACGACGAATCCAAACTCGTCTTCGTGGAGCCTTATCTCGTCCTGCCAAGCGTTTTTACACATCAAACCGCTTTAACGAGAACCACGAGCGAGTTGTTCCCATGCGAGATGGCGCTTATCATCCGGGCGCGAGCACTTTGGTGTTTAGGCGAACAGTTAGATTGAGGAATCGAACGTGGACGAATTTATTTTAATGGTGACCAAACAGCTGGGGATTGGCGAAACCGAAAGCCGATCAGCGACGGGTGGTATCTTGAAGATGGTCAAGGATCAGTTGGGTGGGTCAGCATTCGGCGGGCTGCTGGACAAGCTGCCCGGTGCGGACGTGCTGGTCAGTGAGTCAGAAGCTGCCTGATCTGCTGGGCGGCAACAAGAAATAGTGGATCCGTTTTCGTGTGCCACGGGCAACGCCAGCGGCGCAGCCCGTGGCCGGCGATCAGTCTGCTCACTGAACGCGTCTCGCCCCCACCCCACCCCGACCACAGCGACTTATTGTTTTTTCTCATGCTGTCTGCGCAATGACTTTGCTTCCACTGCAGGTTCCCTCCACCGCAACGCGTGGCGTGGTAACAATCGGAAACTTTGATGGTGTTCACCGCGGACATCAGGCGATGTTATCTGTGGTGCGCGAGTATGCCGATCGCAGAAACTGCCCTGCGGTGGTGGTCACCTTTGATCCGCATCCGATTACGGTCCTGAAGCCACATGTTGACTTGCCTCGACTGTCAACCATTTCTGTGCGGACGCAACTGCTGAAGCGGCATGGTGCGGATGAAGTGATTGTCTTGCCCGTCAGCCGCCAGTTGCTAAACATGACACCGGAGCAATTTTTTCAGGACATCGTTGTCGCCCAACTGCAGCCAAAGGGAATGGTGGAAGGCCCTGACTTTCGCTTTGGGCGCGATCGGGCGGGAGATACGAAGATTCTGCAGTCGTTTTGCGACGAGGCGAATATTGATCTGAAAGTGATCACAGCCGTCTGCAATTCTGATTCGACGACAACGATGATTTCATCCACGCAGATCCGGAGCCTGCTGAGCCTCGGCGAGCTGCCTGCAGCCGTCGAACTACTCGGACATCCGTACTCAATGTCCGGAGTCGTCCGTCACGGCGCAGGTCGTGGCGGTGGACTGGGTTTCCCCACGGCCAATCTGGAAGGCATCGAAACGCTATTGCCTGCTGACGGCGTTTACGCGGCGGAATGTCAGATCGCCCAAACACGTTACGCGGTGGCCGTCAGCATTGGCCCCAACCCGACCTTTGACGATGCATCTCGAAAAGTCGAATGCCACATCGTCGGCTTCTCCGGCGATCTGTACGACCAACAGCTGCAGATCGATCTTCGAACAGAAATTCGCGGGCTCATCAGCTTTCCAAATCTCGATGCACTGAAAACACAGATCCAGCAGGACGTCGCTGCCAGCGTCGCCGTATTCGAAGCGTCTGAGTAAATCCAAGTCTCCATCCGCAGGCCCCCATGCAGCCTCTTCAATCCATCCAAACTTTGTTGGCAGATTCCCGCTGCGATGTTATTCGTTTGAGGATAACTTTACTGCTGGTGTTGTTCTGCGCTGGGTCCGCTGGATGCGGTGATGGCCTGAATCCGTTGCAGAACGAATCTTCCGCGGAACCCGTTGCTGCTGCGGTGCTGAGCGTCAACGTGATTCGGCCGGAAGTCAGCAGCGACGTCCCCGAGACGGTGGTTTGCTTCGGTAAATTTAAGCCCACACGGGAAGCGTTGCTGCCGTTTGCTCGAAGCGGCGTCGTGGCTGATGTTCGCAAGCGGGCGGGTGATCGAGTGGTCGAAGGCGAGCTGCTGGCGAATCTTGATCAGCAGGTGATTGTCGAACAGCAACGAAATGCTGAGGCGGCGTTGCAACGCGCGAAGGCAGACGCGCAACGCGTGTCTCAATCACAGGCGGCTCAGATGGTTCCGCAGATCCGGACGCTGGAAGCCCAGCTGAACGCATTGAATGCCGAATTTGCCAAGGCAGAATTGAAGGCTCCCTTCACCGGAATCGTGGCCGAATGCAACGTGGAATCCGGCGCGGTCGTGTCCGCGCAGATGACAGCGTTCGTGATTATCGAAGACAAATCGCCGCTGGTGGAAGTGAATCTCGACAAGGAAAGCGCTGCGCGACTGACCGATGGTCAGCAGCTGTGGGTGGGACACAACGACGCGGCTTTGCTGACGGAAATACAGCAGCGTTCGCCCATCCGAGGCCCCGCTGGCGGTGAGCAACTTCTGCTGGAATTCGAACAGCCATTAGCAGCGGACCAGTGGTTGTCTGGGAAAGTCGTCGAAATTCGGTTTCGCGTTTCCACCGATCAATCCGGTTACTGGCTGCCGATTTCTGCGCTGCAGCAATCGGCAGACGGGCCATGGTCTGTTCTGCTGACGGAAAAATCAGCGGGCGGTGATGCCGACCAGTTGACTGTTGTTCGCCGTGAATGCCTCGTCGGTCGTCACGAAGACGAACGCGTGCTGGTCAGCGGCATCGACCTGGACAATGCACTGGTGATTGCAGATGGCAGTCATCGCGTTGTTCCGGGGCAGACGGTGACGGCCGTCGAAGCGCTTCGCCCGGATGACGCATTGCCACCGAAGGGCGAACAATGATCGCCGACTTTCTGCATCGCAACCCGCGCATTCTGATCCTAGTGATCGCGGTCATCGTGGTGGCTGGCGTTTCGTCTTTCGTGGTGATGCCGCGATTGGAAGATCCTGTGTTGGGGCGGCGAGTCGGCGTGGTCAGCACGGTGTTTCCCGGCGCGAATGCCGAACGCGTGGAATCGCTGATCACGATGGCTTTGGAAGCACGGCTGAACGGGATTTCTGCCATCAAGCAGGTGCGATCCAATAGTCAGAATAGTATTTCCAACATCGTGATCGAACTGAATGACGACGTGTACGACGTTGACCCCGTTTGGAGCATCGTGCGCAGCAACATCAGTGACGCAACCAGTGACCTGCCGGATTCGTGCCGTACTCCGGATCTACAAGTGGTTCCGCTGAAAGCGTTCGCGGCGATCATTGCCGTGCAAGCCATTGACGACAATAGCGATAGCGATGACGGTCTTGAAGTCGCTCGACGGCTGGCGAAGAAACTACGGGCGAATCTGGTTGCGATTTCCGGTACCGAACAGGTCGACATCTTCGGCGATCCGGGCGAAGAATTCTTAGTCAAAGTTTCTCCCACAGACCTCGCATCGACGGGGCTTTCGACGGCAGCCATCGCGGCTCAGATTGCCGACAGCCAGGCCAATCTTCCCGCCGGGCGAGTGACTCAGGCAGGCGGCGATTTGTCGCTGGAACTTCAACACGCCGAACGGCCGATCGATCGCGTCAACGATTCGCTGATTTCTTATGGACCGAATGGCACAACGCAGCGATTGTCCGAAATTGCTGTCGTCACAAAACAACTCGTGACGCCTCGCCCCAACGCCGCCATCATCAATGGCGGGCCGGCCATTGTTCTGGGAGCGATGGTCAACGACGAATTACGAGTCGACCAGTGGGCCGATCAGATGGAATCTGTGCTGGCCGACTTCAAAGCACAATTCGGATCGGTCGTCACTGTTGACGTCTTGTTTTCGCAGCGTCACCAAATTGACCAGCGGATGCGGATGCTGTTGCGGAATCTTGGTTTGGGAACAGCGGCCGTGATGTTGGTGGTGCTGGTGCTGATGGGCTGGCGCAGCATGATCGTGGTCGCGCTGGCGCTGCCGTTGTCGGCGTGCATGGTGTTGGCGGCGATGCGGATGATGGACATTCCGGTGCATCAAATGTCGGTCACCGGGTTAATCGTCGCGCTGGGATTGCTGATCGATAATGCAATTGTGATCGTCGAAGATGTTCGGTCGCGGATTATTGGTGGCAGTTCTCGTTCGCAGGCGATTGTTGTTGGAGTTAAGCATTTACGCATGCCGTTGTTCGGTTCAACGCTGACTACGGCTCTCGCTTTTCTACCCATCGCCACGCTCCCAGGCCCGCCGGGCGAATTTGTGGGCACGATTGCGATCAGCGTGATCTTGGCCATTTGTGCTTCGCTGCTGCTGGCATTGACGGTGATTCCCGCGTTGGTTGGCCTGTTGAAGATTGATCCTTCGCAAACCGGATCGTTGTCACAGGGACTATCAATCGCCGCGTTGCGAAACGTTTATGAAGCTTCGTTGCGAATCGTATTTCGAGCTCCCGTGCTGGGCATCGGACTCGGGATGTTACTGCCGTTGGCCGGCTTCCTGATGGCTGGCCAGCTGCCGGAACAGTTCTTTCCTCCGTCCGATCGAACGCAAATTCAAATCGAAGTAGAACTCCCGGCCCGCGAAGGAATTTCGTCGACTGCGGCCACCGTGGAACAGCTGCGAGCGATCATCGACGGCTTCGATCAGGTCGATCTGCAGCACTGGTTTCTGGGCGGCAGTGCGCCGACGTTCTTTTACAACGTTGTCCCTCGACGCCGCGGCACTCCGTTTTATGCTCAGGCGTTCGTTGATCTAAAACACGGCAACGACATCGGCAGCTTAGTGCGCAGTCTGCAGTCTAAAATCGACAGCAACGTGCCACAGGCTCGAACCATTGTGCGGCAGTTAGAACAGGGTCCGCCGTTCGATGCGCCGGTGGAAGTTCGAGTACTTGGAGATGACCCCGCCACGTTGCAACGCCTCGGCAGTGAATTGCGACAACTGTTGGCTCAAACCTCCAATGTCATTCACACACGGTCGGACTTTGAAGAAACCATCCCGCGGCTCAAACTTGCTGTTGATGAGTTGGCTGCGAAGAAGGCTGGATTCAATAAGTCGCAACTGGCCGGATTGCTGTACACGACTTTGGAAGGTGCTGCTGCGGGCAGCATCTACGACGGCGACGAAGAGTTGCCAGTTCGAGTAACGTTGCAACTGGACGGAGCGTTTCAAATCGAACGACTGGCCGCACTGCCTTTGCCAGCCATGCAACGGCCACCCACGAACGGGCCGCCACAAACACCTGCGACTGCGACGGGACTGAGCCCGTTGACTTTGGGCAGCATTGCGAAGTGGCAGCTGGATTCCGACGTCGGTGCGATCGTCCGCATCGATGGTCAGCGAGCCAACGAAGTGAAAGCGTACATCCGCGCAGAAGTCTTGCCATCCACGGTCGTCGCTGAATTCAAACGCCGCCTGGCGGTGTCTTCATTCACGTTGCCTGCAGGCTATTCGCTGGAATTCGGTGGTGAGTCCGAACAGCGGTCTCAGGCGATCGCCAAGCTGATCGCCAACGGCTTCGTGTTGTTTGCTTTGATGCTGTTGACGTTGGTGGCGTCGTTCCGATCGTTTCGCTGTGCGTTCATCATCGCTGCGGTCGGCGGATTGTCGGCAGGACTCGGACCGTTGGCTCTGGCGTGGTTCGGCTATCCCTTCGGCTTTATGGCGATCGTGGGCACGATGGGGCTGGTGGGGATTGCGATCAACGATTCCATTGTGGTGTTGGCGGCCATTCGAGCGAACCCGCGCGCCACCGGCGGCGATCGAGCGGAAGTTGTTGCCGAAGTTTCTCATTGCACACGGCATGTGATCGCGACGACTCTAACCACGATCGTGGGATTTTTACCGTTGATTCTTGACGGCGGCGGTTTCTGGCCTCCACTGGCCATTACAATTGCCGGTGGAGTTGCGGGAGCCACGTTTTTGGCGCTGTATTTCACGCCGTCGTTGTACTTGCTGCTGTTTGCTCGCCGAGAGTAATGTAGCACGGTGGTCTCCACCGTGAATTTCAATCGACAGCCTGACTTTCTCGGCGGAGACCGCCGAGCTACGAAAGCGAAACACCGAAATCTAAAAACGCAATGCCGGCGATTTCCGCTGGAGTCCAACTCACCGATGTTCTTCCGTACCCCGTTGGGGCAAAAAACACGAACGACCAGTCAGCGGGAATTGAACGCACATTGCATGACTCGGACGTGTTGAATCGCCGCCGAACGAACTGACAGACTCTCGAACCGAGTCCAGATTCACCGCCGATTTCCGCGTCAGCGCGCACCTCGATCGCGGGTTCCCATTGCATTCAACGTGAAACAATTGCTGCTATCGATTCTGAAGTCTGTTCCGCAAGAACCGCTCGTACGGATCACAGCTCTGGTACTGGCTACGGGCCTGTGGAGCTTTATCGAAATCACGAACAACGTTCTGGAATGTGATACGCGCGCGTTCGACGATTCGGCGGTCAGGATTCTCAGGCAGCCGACTGACCTGAGTCGACCGATGGGCCCGAGTTGGCTGCCAGAAGCGGGTCGCGACGTCGCTGCGCTGGGTGGCGTTACAGTTTTGCTACTGGTCATTGCGGTCCTTTGATGACGGCTGGTTCAGTACTTTCGTGACCGCGGATCGAACGCTTTCATCCGGATCGTTGGCGGCCTCCTGCAACGCTGCCTCAACTTCGTCGTCGGCGTGCATCAGTCCCAGAATTTGCACAGCGAATATGCGGGTCCGCAGGTCGTCATGCTGCAGCGCATGCAGCAGATGAGGTCGGGCCAACTGGAAATTCTCTTCCGTTGGCTGGACTCGAACCAGCGCCCATGCGGCCGTGAGACGGCTGGCTTCCGGACCGTTGACTGTGGCTTCTTTGAGTTGCTCGGCTGCCTTAACAGCCGGTGCCCCGATCATCCCCAGCAAATAGGTTGCAGCGTGCTTCATCCCAGGGTCTAAACTGTTGAGACTTGCCAGTGCCACAGACAGAGATTCGGGGGTTGAGGCGCCCAAAGCCGCAAGCGAATGCAGGGCCGTGACACGAACGGCCGCAGATTCATCTGTCCTGGTGACTTCGATGAGTTTTGGGATCAGCACTCGAGACTGGCTTTGCAGCCGACCGTAGTGCGCCACTGCCTGCTGTCGAGCGCCAGCATCTTCTGCGTCGAGTGAAGTCAACAGTGTGGGAAGTGCAAACTGAACAGTCGCGGCCTCATCAGGTTGTATTGCGACCAGGGCCCACGCGGCCGCCTGAGCCACTTCGGGGGCATCTTTTGACCGCCGCTGGAGTGTCTTCAATGCGTCAATACTGCGAGGGTCCCGGACGCTGCCGAGGACATAAGCGACCGTCGCGTGAATCCCGCTCCGTTCAGTGTCGGTCAGAATTTTCGTCAACTCCGGAACCGCAGCTGCGGCATGCGGACCAATGGCGGCGAGTGCTGCAAGAACTTCACCGGCAACCATTTCGTCAGGACTGTTTAGTAAGAATGCCAGATCCGGAACGGCCGTCTCTGCCGCACTACCGAGTTCTGCCAGCAATCGGATAGCCAGCAAATTGTAGCCGGGTTGTTGCAACAGATCCCTGATCACCGGAACCGCCTCGCTGCCAAACTCGGCGAGCGCGTTTGCGGCATGAATCGTGACATGACCATCGCCCTTGCGAATCGCCTGCGACAATGCCTCCGCGGCGGAGGCACTATAGCTGAGGTGTCCGAGTGCATCGGCCGCAGCAATCTGCACACGGCGACTGTCGCTATTCTGCAGCCGATCGATCACGGCATCGGAATGTGGAGAATCATGGTCAAAACGAGCGATCGCTCGTAGTGCTACGGTTTGGATGTACGCTGATTCATTGTCCAGTAAACTGACCAGCTTCGAAAAAACTTCGGGCGATTGAGGATGGAGACTGCCTAAGGCACGAGTGGCAGCGCGAACGATGGAACCACGTTCATCATCCAGCAGCGTCAGCAGTTGTGGCACCGCATCCACCGCGACCGGCCCTATTCTGCGAAGGGATTCGCACGCGTTCAGGCAACTAACTTCACTCTGGCTAAGTGCCTTTTGAAGGGCAGGCACCGCCGGACTTCCGATGGTGGCAAGCGCCGAGACGGCACCGCTGCGTACCGATGTTCGTTTGTTTGCCAGCGCCGCCGCAAGTCGATCGGATGTGCGATCCGCTCCGTCCGGAAGGTCGAGATCCCACGCGAGGCAACATCTAACGGCTGCCACCATAACCGCCGCATCTTTTGCAGCACACAGCGTCTGTACCTTCTGTTGAACGTCTGCAGGCACCGAATGCATCTGTCGCAATGTGTTCAATGCGCTTTCTCGCAAAGCCCCGTCGTCCTGCAACAGTTCGGCAACAGCGGGTGCCGCCTGACTGGCTTGCGGACCAATATTGTCGATTGCCTGCAATGCTCGCCAGACCAGTAAGTTGTTGTCCGCAGACAGCGCCGCAGACAGGGCAGATGTGGCCTTGCCGGCCTGAGATCCCAGCTGCGCCAAATCAGTCGCCGCCTGAATCTGCTGGTCAACCGAGCCTGTTTTCAGTTCTCCCGCAAGCCTGGCGACATCAGCCGCCGTGTTTGGCGGCGCACCGAAGCACGGCGGAGTTCCGTCTGAACCAAGTCCGAGCAGTGCGATGCAAGCGGTGATCAATACGACGCGAAATGGAAGGTGCATGCTAATTTTCCTCTAAGACGTAGAACCCTTCGACCGACAGGCTACTGAGGAATTCGCGCATCTCACGATACTCCTGGAAGCCGATCTCTTTTATCAGAAACGCGGTGTCGTCCTTCATCTGCTCTGCCGACTCTTGCAGTTGAGTGGCAGCGCTTTGTGTCATGCCATAGTCAGCCACAAGGGACAGCAGTTTCTCAATACCCCGTCGCCCCGCTGCGAGGCGATCATCCTGCAGCTCTCGCGGCCAGCGCAAAATTCCCTCTTCAGAATCCAACAGGTCTCTGGGCAGTCGCGGGTAGAAATCCGTCGGAGACATTTCAGCGGCGTGAGCCAAGTTTTTCTGACGACGTTCCTTCTGCTCTCGTTCTTCCTGTTCCTTTGCGGCGTCTCGACGTTCCCGAATTTCGTCCCGAAGCTTGGCGTAGTGAGCCACGTTGTCGAGATACTTTTCGCGAGCGTCTTCCATCGTCTTCGTCGCCTCAGCTCTCGATTCGGCAGCATTGGCCTTGGCGCGGATTCGTCCGTTCTGAGCCTGACTGAGCCGCGCCCGCGCAGCTGCGGCGGTCCCGTAAGCGGTGCGTGAACCATAGAAATTCCCATAGCCACCATAGCCGCCATAGCCTCCGAATCCTCCATAGCCGTAACCATAGCCGGGAACAAATGGGCTGATGCCGGCGGTCGTTGATAGAGTTCTGAAGCTTGAATTTCCGGAATTGAACTGTCCAGCGTTGCCGAACGGAGGATTCCGGGAAGGCAGCCGAAACTGATTTCGATTAAGTGTCTGACCATTGGCCGAGGAACGATTTCCCGCCGGTAGCCGAAGACTATTACGGTCGACTGTCTGTGCCTTCGTTTGAGTCATCATCTGGACGGCAAACGTCATCGCGACGGTCATCACGGTCGCGATACTTCTTGCGAGGAAGGGCTTGTACCTGTCGTTCAGTGGATTCATTTTCCTGCTCCAACTTCCGAAGACGAAACTCTAACTCAAATGAATTTCGAACGATTCTTCTCAATCACAATACAACGCAGAACTGAAGCGAAGCAAAGTCCGTACCAACGCTGCTTAAAAAGTTTTGTGGGGAGCGCGAGCGGTTCTGAGGGGCTGTCGTCGCCTTGGCATGTTCAGAACCGAAATCCGCGTTTCGTCTGAATCAGCAACCGGTGGTCGGTCGGCGGCCAGATTGATCGCTGACAGTTCGACCTCGCACACCATCGTTCAGCGAACTAAGTTTTCCAGTGAATCGCCACGCGTTGCTTTTCCTTGTCATATTGGCTTGCAGCCGTTGCCGTTTAGATCATTGACCCCCTCAGCCTTTGATGACTTCACCGCCGTTGCGATGCAGCACCTGGCCGGTCATGTAGAATGACTCGTTCGAGGTGAGAAACACGAAGCGCTTATCACATTCATCCTGTGCTGACGTCCCGGCTGGCGACTCTGAATTTGCTCAGACCGTTGTTTTCTTCGGGCCATCTTTGCCTCGTGTTTTCGATTTATTCGCCATTTTTGTTATCCTTCTGAGCTTCACCCTTGCAAGAGTCACTAGCAGCTTCCGGTTGCGCACGTTTTATCTCAACCGCGTACTGATGCTCCGTCTGACCGAGAGCGGCGTGTCTAACCACGATTGTGGGATTTTTACGATTGATTCTTGGCGGCGGCGGTTTCTGGCCTCCGCTGGCCATTACAATTGCCGGTGGAGTTGCCGGGGCCACGTTTTTGGCGCTGTATTTCACGCCAGTTCTCTACCTGATGCTGTGTGGACGGCGAGCCGAAAATGTAGCTCGGCGGTCTTCGCCGAGCAGCCACATGTAGCCACAGAACAAGGCATGGCCCCGCGATTAAACACACCGGATTTCATGACTTGAAGTTCTGCGGACGTGTCTACTATCACGCTGCGGAGTAGTGCGCAACGTCGACACCGTCTTCAACCTGCAAAAACTGCGGATTCTCGCCCTTCTTTAGCGTGTCGCCATCGATAACACATTGACTACGTCTGATCCAAAACTCGTGCCACTGCTCGTGGACGGCCACGCTTTTTCGGTTTCCGATGTCGCGTGCGTCGGGACCGGGCTGTGCGGTCGACCCATTGAAACTGGTGCCGGACTGGCCGATCGCATGCAGAAATCGGTCGATCTGGTGGCCGCTGCTGTCCGCGAAAACGCCACCATCTATGGCGTGACCACGGGATTTGGTGGAATGGCGGGAGTTTCCGTCACTCCGGCAGACGCTGCCGCTTCCCAAAATAACCTGCTGGCGTTTCTGGCCACCGGTGCCGGATCGCCGATCGATGGGCGGCACACGCGAACTGCCATGTTATTGCGTGCGAACGTCATGGCCCAGGGGTGTTCCGGCGTTCGGTTCGAACTTGTTGAACGCCTGTTGAAGTTTCTAAATGCCGGTGCAACGCCCGTCGTTCGCGAACTGGGTTCGATCGGGGCCAGCGGTGATCTGGTGCCGCTGTCGACGGTTGCGCGCGCTATCACGGGGCAAACCGGATTCGTCAAGGTGCAGATTGGCGACCGCCTTGTTGACAGCGCGACGGCGCTCCGCGAACTGGGGCTTGAGCCAATCGACCTGCGCCCCAAAGAAGGTTTGGCGCTGGTCAACGGCACATCGTTTTCGGCTGCCATCGCCGCCAACTGTGTGTTCGAATCGCGGCATCTGATGGCGCTGGCCATGGCCACTCAGGCGATGATGATGCAGGCGTTGCTGGTTCAGGAAGAACCCTTCGAAGACTTTGTCCATCAAAAGAAAGCTCATCCGGGTCAGCGGTGGACCGCATCGATGTTGCTGCGACTGCTGCGCGAAGGACGAACGGCTTCTAACGGCCGTTCAGCAGACGTGCAGGATCGCTATTCACTGCGCTGTATGCCGCAATACATGGGTTCGATTGTGGAAGGCTTGGCTCGCATCACGGAAGTCGTCGAAACGGAAATGAATTCGGTGTCGGACAATCCGTTGATCGATGTTGAACACGGAAAGTTCTATCAAAGCGGCAATTTCCTCGGTCAGTACGTCGGCTTGGCGATGGATGATCTGCGACGATTTCTGGGGTTGATGGCCAAGCATTTGGATGTGCAGATTGCAACGCTGGTGTCTCCAGAATTTAACGGCGGCCTGCCCGCGTCTCTGCGAGGTAACAATGATGTGCCCTACAACATGGGACTCAAGGGGCTGCAGATCACCGGTAATTCCATCATGCCGATGCTGACATGGTACGGCAACCCGATCGTCGAACACTTCCCGACTCATGCAGAACAGTTCAACCAGAATATCAACGGCCTGAGCTGGGGGTCGGCGAATCTGGCATGGAAATCCGTCGAACTGTTTCAGCACTACATGACGGTGGCGATGATCTTCAGCGTGCAGGCGCTGGACCTGAGAGCTCACGCATTGTTCGGTCACTATGACGGTCGTGTTTTGGTGGGATCAATGCTGACACCGCTGTACGACGCCATTTGCAAAGCCACCGGAACAGAAGCGGGTAAAACGCGACCGTTCATGTTCAACGACGGCGATCTCTGGCTGGAAGCGGCGCTGGCGAATCTGGCCAGTGATCTTCGACAGCACGGAAGTGTGGTCGACGCGGTCGCTCCGATTCTGCAGTCGTTTGATGAACGGTTTACGAGTACAGGTCAACAAGCAGGCGGTGCGGAATGAACATCTGCGAACATCTGACGGCCACTGCGAGAATCTTTCCCAACCGCGACGCCATTCGATTTGAAGGCACGGCTTTCACGTACGCTCAACTGGACGCGATGTCCCAGGCCGCCAGTGAGAAGCTGACGGTAGCCGATATTCAGCCGGGAGATCGCGTCGCCATCATGCTGTCGAACGTGCCAGCTTTTGCTGTCTGGTATTACGCGGCGCTGCGGATCGGTGCGATTGCGGTTTCCATGAGCACTCGATCGGCGGCATCGGAAATCGCTTTCCTGACGAACGATTGTGGCGCGAAGTTCTTTGTGGCGGATAAAGACACACTGGCGCGCGTTCGCGACGAACTGCCCGACTGTGTGGTTGATGCGGTTTCCACGTCAGACTTCGGCGACACCTGTAACGGCGAACGGCTTGCTGTCGTCGAAGGTGGGATTTCTAAGTGGTTCAACGCCGAACCAAACGCTGCCGCCACCATCCTGTACACGTCCGGGACCACGGGCTTTGCCAAAGGAGCCACGTTGTCGCATAGCAACGTGCGTTCCAACGTCAATGCGTTCAACCATCTGTGCAACATGCAGCCAATAGATCGCATTCTGCTGGCGGTCCCGTTGTTTCACTGCTTCGGCCAGAACGCGTTGCTGAATTCGGTGTTAAACGTGGGAGCCACTTTGATTCTGCAGCGGCGTTTCGATCTGAACGAAGCCAAGCGGCTGATTGCAGACGAACGAGTCACGCAATTGTACGGCGTGCCGATGATGTTTCAGTTGCTGCTGGAAAGCTGTTCGCCCGCCGATCTGGCATCCGTGAATTACTGTTTCTCAGCCGCCGCCACGTTGCCGATTCAAGTCAGCCAACAGTGGCAGCAGAAGTTCGACTTGCCGATCAACGAAGGCTATGGGCTAACGGAAACCAGCCCCTTCGCCAGCTACAATCATCGGCTGCAGTTCGTGCCCGGTTCCATCGGCACGCCAATCGATGCGGTCGAAATGAAGATCGTCGATACAGAAACCGACGACGATTGTCCGCCCGGTGCATTGGGTGAAATCGTTGTTCGCGGCCCCAACGTCATGCTCGGATATTGGAACCGCGACGAAGACACGGCGGTCGCGATCCGCAACGGCTGGTTTCATTCCGGCGACATCGGACGCATTGACGAACGCGGGTTTTTCTACATTGTGGATCGTGTAAAAGACATGATTGCTGTCGGAGGCTTAAAAGTCTATCCGGCGGAAGTCGAACGCGTGCTGCTGGATCATTCGTCTGTGGTCCAGGCGGCAGTGGTGGGCATCAACGACGATGTCTTTGGTGAACAGGTGGTAGCCTTTGTGGTTCTGGGCGAATCCGCTGATGAAGCAGCATTGGATGCGATTAAACAGCACGCCAAAAAACACTTGGCCAACTACAAGGTGCCGCGCATCGTGGTGCAAATCGATGAACTTCCCCGGAACCCGTCGGGCAAGGTGTTGAAACGCGAACTGCGCGAATACGACGTTCGTAGCTCGGTGGTCTCCACAGAGATTCCCGACGCCAGTGCTGGTGCCAGTCTCGGTGGAGACCACCGAGCTACGTTGCGGTCGCAACTGGAAACGACGCATGCTGCCAATCGTCTGCGAGTCGCTTCGGAGTTTGTTCAGCATCTAGTGCAGGAACTTTCACAGACAGACGAACTGCCGAATGCGGCTGATCGTTTTCTGGACGTCGGTTTCGATTCGCTCATGATCGTAGAAATGAGCAACCAGATTCAGGCCGAACTGGGGCCCGAGCATGATGTGCCCGCGACGCTGGTGTTTGATCATCCACGGATTTGTGATCTGAGTGAATTTTTGGTGAGGGCGATGATTGATGACGGGGCGGCTGATTTGCCAGCTTCGTCTGCTACCGATGCCGAACCGAGACACCTGTTGGATGAAATTCAGAAAATGAGCGAAGAGGAAGCGTTGTCGCAGTTGATGAAGGAGCTGGATTCATCCAGACCCAATGTCGCTCGGCGGTCTCCGCCGTGAGCTGTTACTGTGTGGCTAACAAGCGAACTTCGGAATTGACTCTCGGTGGAGACCACCGAGCGACGGAGAATGATTTCATGACCAACATCGAATGGAATTTTTACGACCGTCAGTTGCCGAGTCTTGAATCACGTCGAAACCTGCCGCATATCGAAATGCGCGGCGCGCTGACATTTGTCACCTTTAGGCTGGGTGATTCCATGCCGCAGCAGGTTGTCGAACGATGGCACGAGGCAGTTGATGAGTGGATGACGGCCAACAATCTGACAGGAAGGTCTGTTGACGAAGTGCTGGAGTCATCGTTTGTCACTCATCAGTTAAAGGATGAACTGCGTCGGTTCAAGAATCGTCGCCGGCATGGGCACCTTGATGATTGCCACGGAGCATGTGTTCTGAAAAATCGGGATCTACGTGAATTTGTCAGCCAGTCGCTGCTGTGCTTCAACGGCGACAGATACGACCTCGAACGCTTCGTGATTATGCCCAACCATGTGCATGTTTTGATTCAAATGAGAGATGAATTTCTGCTGCGGAAAACGTTTCGTGAAATCCAACGCTATTCCGCTCGGCAGATTAATCAACATTCGGATCGCTCGGGAGAACTTTGGCAAGGCGAACCATTCGATCACATCGTCAGAAACGAATCGCAATTTGAATACCTTCAACGTTATATCGACGAAAATCCGGTGAAGGCTCGGTAGCCCGAATCGGAATATACGTTGTGGGTTTCGACTGATAATCCGTAGCTCGGCGGTCTCCGCGGAGGCCTCTTCTCTCGGTGGGGACCACCGAGCTACGTAAAAACACACACATGACAAACGATCCTCAACAACTTTCGGCGAACAAACAGGCGCTGCTGAAGATCCGTGAACTGAAACAGCAGATCGCGGAACTGCAAAACCAGCAGTCGGCCGTTTCGGAACCCATCGCAATCGTGTCGATGGCCTGTCGCTTTCCGCGCCGATCAAACACACCAGAAGCGTTCTGGCAGTCGCTGATTGACAAGACCGATCAGGTCAGCGAAATCCCCGACGATCGCTGGGACATGGATGCCTTCCATGATGACGACCCCAACGTACCCGGAAAGATGTACGCGCGCAGCGGTGCGTTTCTGGACAACATCGATCTCATGGACCCGGAGTTCTTCGGCATCTCCCCGCGCGAAGCCACTTGGGTCGATCCTCAACAGCGACTGTTAATGGAAGTCGGTTGGGAAGCACTGGAACGCGCGGGGTGGACGCCCGAAAAAATTGGCCCACACACCGGCATCTTTGTGGGCTGGATGCACAATGACTATCAAAACGAAGCCAGTGATTCGTTTCTGAACCTAAATCCGTACATCGCCACCGGAGCCGCCGGAAGTTTTCTGTGCGGACGACTGGCGTACTATTTGGGACTGCAAGGACCAAGCGTCGCGGTCGACACGGCTTGTTCGTCATCGCTGGTGGCGCTGCATCTGGCGTGTCTGAGTCTGCAGCAGCGCGACTGTGATCGAGCACTCGTGGGCGGCGTCAACGCCATCTGTTCGCCGACGACCAACATTCTGACCTGCAAGCTGAAAGCACTCTCGCCCAGTGGACATTCGCGCGCGTTCGATGCAGCGGCGGACGGCTACCTGCGCGGTGAAGGTTGCGGCGTGGTAACACTGCGACGACTGGCGGATGCGGAACGCGACGGCGATCCGATTTTGGGAGTCATCAGTGGATCGGCCATCGGGCATAACGGAGCTGGCGGGGGCTTGACCGTTCCGAATCCTCGAGCTCAGGAGCAGGTGATTCGTCAGGCGTTGGAACGAGCTCAACTGGCACCGCAAGACGTTGCGTATCTGGAAGCTCACGGCACCGGCACGGAACTTGGCGACCCCATCGAAATGCAGGCCGCCGCAGCCGCGCTGACATTGGGCCGTGATGCCGATCGTCCGTTATTTGTCGGTTCTGTCAAAACCAACATCGGCCATCTGGAAGCGGCCGCCGGCATGGCGGGATTGATCAAAGTGTTGTTATCGCTGCAGCACGATTGCATTCCCGGACAATTGAATTTCGAAACGCCGAATCCGCACATCCCTTGGGATCGACTGCCCGTCCAAGTGTTGACGGACCCAACCGCATGGCCCAACGCTATTCGCGTGGCCGGCGTCAGCGCGTTCGGCATGAGCGGCACGAATGCGCATGTGATTCTGGCGGGGCACTCAAGTAGGCCGGAACAAGCGGAGCGCAGTTCCGGCATCGCCACGCCGCAATCTGCCGGAGCTGCGTCGCTGCGCTCCTCGATCCGGCCTATGGATGAAGGGCCTGCGGAGGCGCCGCAGATCATCACAATCAGTGGCAAAACAGAAACGGCTGTCACAGAACTTGCCGCTCTGTACCACCAGCAGCTCACAAACGGCGATTCGATTTCGCTGGCAGACGTGGCCTTTACCGCGAACACGCGGCGGTCCCACTTCGAACATCGCGCGGCCATCGTCGCTGGCGATGTCGTTCAAGCGGCGGAAACGTTCCGAGATCTTGCGCGTGGAGCAACATCGGATCGTCTTGTTCGCGGCAACGGTCGTCGGCCGCTGAAGGTCGCCTGGCAGTTTACCGGCCAGGGATCTCAGTACGTTGGCATGGGGCGTCGACTGTATCAAACCGAGCCTGTCTTCCGAGACGCGATCGATCACTGTGATGTGCAACTGCAAGATTTACGTAGCTCAGCGATCTCCGCTGAGACACTGAAGCATGTCCTATTCGAAGACTCAAACCTCATCGACCACACCTCGTGGACTCAGCCAGCCATCTTCGCTGTGCAAATGGGCTTGGCCAAGCTGCTGCAGAGTCGCGGGCTGCAGCCGGATGTGGTGCTGGGGCATAGCGTCGGGCAATACGCGGCGGCTTGTGTGGCGGGCATCCTATCGTGGGACGACGGTCTGAAGTTGATCAGCGAACGTGGTCGCTTGATTGGCGAACTGCCGCCCGGCGGACTGATGCTGGCCGTGTTTACGTCGAAGCAGCGGCTGGAAGGGGTGTTGCGTGAATGTCGCTCGGTAGTCTCCACCGAGCGTGCTTCTTCTTCTTCTTCTTCTTCGGAAATTCAGGGCGGGAGTCTCGGTGGAGACCACCGAGGTACGTTGGACGATGTATCCATCGCGGCCTTCAATGGCACGCACATTGTTGTGAGCGGAATGACGGACGCTGTCGAATCCCTGGAAGCCAAGCTTACCGAAAGCGGCATTCGTACCAAACGGCTCACCACATCGCACGCGTTTCATTCTTCGCTGATGGATCCAGCGTTGGCTCCGTTTCAACAAGTGGCACAGACAGTCACGTTCCAAAAGGCCAATCTGCCGTTGATCTGTAATGTCAGTGGCAAGGTTCTGGAAGCCGACACGGTTCTGACCGGTCAATACTGGGCCGAACATATTCGCGAAGCGGTGCGGTTTTCGGACAGCATCAATACGGCTCAGGGAATTGGTTGCGAACTAATTTTGGAACTCGGCCCACAAGCGACGCTCACACGGATGGCGGCGGCGGACTGGCAGCAGCCGGCGGATACGTTGTTCAGTTGTCTGCAGAAAGATGTCGACGACGTAGAATCTGTGTTGCAGGCGACCGGACGATTGTTCGTGAATGGAGTTACGCCCGATTTCGATTCGATGTATGCCAATCAGAATCGCCAACACGTTCTGCTGCCGACGTACCCGTTTCAACGACGACGGTTCTGGGGCCCGGACAAACCGCGCGCCGCTCATTCCGAACATCATACCGCTCATCCGTTGCTGGGCAGCCACCTGCGCACGCCGGATCGTCAGCCGATCAAGCGGTTCGAAAACTTCGTTGATGCCGACAGCCCGGCTTGGGTTGGCGATCATCGCGTGATGGATCAGGTGGTGATGCCGGGCGCTGCGTTTCTGGAAATGGCGCTGGCAGCCGGCAAAGAAAACGCAGTTGTCGACGCCATTTTCGAGCAACCACTGCAACTCGGCGGGCGCACTTCGCTGCAAACGGTTGTGAACCGCGTACAGACGACGAAACCGCGCATCGAATGCCATTCTCTTGGCGCCGATCAGGAAACATGGGGTCGCCACTTCAGAGCAGAACTGACTAACGTTGGTGATCGGCCAGCCTCGGTGGACCTAAAAGCTCTGCGGCAGGGATTTACCAACGAAGTGAACCGCGACAATTTCTATGCAGCAATGGCGGATCTCGGCTTGCAATACGGGCCGGCGTTTCGGGTGATTCGTGCGTTGCACATGTCGGCGTCCTCGATCTTGACGCGGCTGGCTGTTGAAGGTGATATCCGAGGCTATCGCGTTCCGCCACCGTTGCTGGATGGAGCTCTGCATTCTCTGGCGGCGAAGTTGTTGAGCGACAAGGAATCGGATTTGTTTCTTCCCGTCGGCGTGGAACGATTGGTCTCGTACGAAACACTTCCCCCAGAAGTCTGGTGCCATGCGACATGGGGGCACGATGCCGACGATCTGCGGTTTGCGGATCTTGAATTGTACAACGACAATGGCGACGTATTGCTGACGATCAGCGGTCTGAAGTTACGCAAGCTGGATCGCGCGGCGATGCGGCGGATGAGCGGCGGTGGAGCGGAACGCCTAGTTTATGGAATCAAGCACCAGCCGTATTCGCTCACGCCCAATCCGGTGAACGCCACAAACTGGTTGATCGTTGCCGATCGTGGCGACGGCGTTGCTGAAGCGATCCAGCAACGACTGACCGAAAGCGGCCAGTCTGTTCATCGTTGCAGTTTGCAAACGGATGCCGTCGAGATGCTTTCCGCGTTTGATGCCGAACGACCGTTGAACGGGATTGCGTGGCTGCTTTCCGACAACACGGAAGCCAATTGCACGGGCCTGTTGAAGTTGATTCAGGCGTTGAAAACGACGGGCGTGCCGGAACTACGTTGCGGCATTGGTTTGGTCACTCGCGGGGCGACTCATGTGTTACGTAGCTCGGCGGTCTCCGCGGAGAGTGCTGCTGCAAATCAGGACGAGAGTCACGGTGGGGACCACCGAGCTACGATGGACGGCGACGGTTGCAACCCGCTGCAAAGCCAGTATCAGGGATTCGGTCGAGTGCTGGGGGCCGAGCATCCAGAATACCGTTGCCGACTGATTGATCTGGGCAACGACAGTCAGAAATCGGCGGAACGCTTGGCTGACATTCTGCTGGTCGACACGCGCGAAAACGAACTTGTCATGCGAGATGATCTACTCGTGGTACCACGATTGGCAAAGATAAAGGCATCCGTCCGCCGCAAGCCAAGACGCAAACCGTTCGAAAACTGGGGCGACCGCAGTTGCCTGATCACTGGCGGACTCGGAAGCCTCGGACGGCACGCCGCCGAATGGCTGGCACACAAGGGCGTGCCGCATGTGGTACTGATTTCTCGCCGACAGCCGGATGAACAGGCTGAGCAACAGTTGCAGAAGATCCGGGATCTGGGTTGCGACGTCGTCGTTCATGCGGCGGACGTGACTTCGCGAGCACAAATGACGGCTTTGATTGGCCGCTTTGGAAACGATCTGCCGGAACTTGGGGGCGTGATTCATGCGGCTGGAGTTTTGGACGATGGTCGTATCGTGGATCAGTCGTGGGATCGCTTCGCGCCGGTCATCGCCACCAAAGTTCGTGGCGCGGAACTTCTGGATCAACTCACGGATGGAATGTTTCTGAATTTCTTCATTCTGTATTCGTCGGCCGCATCTGTGTTGGGTTCGCCGGGGCAAAGCAACTACGCCACGGCCAATGCGTTTCTGGACGGTTTAGCTAGGAAACGCGAACACGCCGGAAAGCTCGCCACCAGCATCAACTGGGGGCCGTGGGATTCCGGTATGGCGGACAACGACCTCATCAAGAAACGACTGGCATTGCAGGGCATCGCGCCGCTGACGGTTGAAGAAGCTCACGCGGCCATGGAAATTATTCTGGAAAGGGCGATGCCTCAGGCCACCGTGATGGACGTCGATTGGCGACGCATGACCATGGGCCTCGGCGGCGAAACACCTCCGCTATTGGAAGCGTTGACGCCCATGCGGCAGAAGTCGCAGATGGGCGATTCTGCATTCGTCGGCAAGCTGAAACAATTGCGCGGCAACGCTCAGAAGGAACTGCTGGTCAAGACCGTGCAGGAACTTCTGCAGACCGTGCTGTCCACGCCCGACGCTCCGGAAACCGATCGGCCATTGATCGAGATGGGACTCGATTCGCTGATGGCTGTGGAATTCAGCACACAGTTGCAGATGACACTGGGAGAACAGTTTCCGATCGGCCCCACGATGTTGTTTGATCATCCGACGATCGATGACATTTCTGGACACGTTTTGGAAATGGTAGCCGCTGAAGGCGACGCGGAACCGGTTGCGGAAATCCCCACGGACGCCGTCGATGTTCCGCAGTTGCGCGAACGCGAATCGGTGGCGATTGTGGGCATGAGCTGCCGATTTCCGGGGGCTCACGATGTTGATGAATTCTGGCAGAACATTCTGAACGGTGTCGATTCGGTGTGTGAAATCCCGCCGGATCGCTGGGACGTCGATCGCTTCTATGATGCGGATCGCGCGCCCGGAAAGATGTACACCAAGCAAGGCGGTTTTCTGGACGACATCGCCGACTTCGATGCGGCGTTCTTTAATATCTCCGATCAGGAAGCGTGTTGGGTTGATCCGCAACATCGCATGCTGCTGGAAAACAGCTACCGCGCGTTGGAACACGCGGGCATTTCGCCTCACCCGCTGGCGGATGCCAACGTCGGTGTCTTCATGGGAATCATGGGGCAGGACTACGCCTTTCTGCCGAACCTGGACGATGAAGAAGTCATCAAGGCGTTCGAAGGAGCCGGCTTGTCTCACAGCGCCGGCGTGGGACGCATCAGTTATGTGTTTGGTTTTGAAGGTCCGAGCATCGCCATCGACACGGCTAGCAGTAGTTCATTGGTGGCGTTGTATCAGGCGGTGCGAAGTTTGCAGGATGGCAACTGCAATATGGCATTGGCGGGTGGAGTCAACGCAATTCTGGCTCCGGTGAATTCGTTGTTGATGTCGAAAGCCGGTTTGCTGTCGCCCGATGGACGGTGCAAGTCGTTTTCCGCAGCGGCCGATGGTTTTGGTCGCGGCGAAGGTTGCGGCGTGGTGGTGTTGAAGCGGCTCAGTGATGCTCAGCGCGACGGCGACACGGTGCTGGCCGTAGTTCGTGGCGGCGCGGTTGTTCATAACGGATCGGGCGGCGGCATTACGACTCCCAGCGGTAAGTCGCAATCGCGAGTCATCACCGAGGCGCTGCTGGATGCGAAGATCGCTCCGTCGCAGGTGCAGTATCTGGAAGCTCATGGCACTGGTACTGCTCTGGGCGACCCGATGGAACTGGGTGCCGCCGCGTCGGTGTATGGGAAAGGTCGCAAGCGCGATCAGCCGTTGCTGGTGGGTTCGGTCAAGGGCAACATCAGTCATCTGGAAGCGGCGGGCGGTGTGTCCGGATTGATCAAGACGGTGCTGTCGCTGCATCACGGCATTATTCCGCCGCAGGCTAACTTCGACGAACCCAGTCCACACGTTCCGTGGAAACGTCTGCCGGTCAAAATGGTGACGGAACAAACGGCGTGGCCGGAAGTGGAAGAACGCTTCGCCGCAGTCACTGCGCTGGGGCTGGTGGGCACGAACGCGCATGTTGTGTTAAGCAACGCGCCGCAGATACGTAGCTCGGCGGTCTCCGCCGAGCATGATGTTGAGACTCTCGGTGGGGACCACCGAGCTACAGTTGCTGAACGACCTTCACAACTGCTGGTCCTGAGTGCTCGCAACGCACGAACGCTGGCCGCTGTCGCAGAATCCTATGTCGACTTCTTAGACCGAACGCCGAATGTGAACCTCGCAGACTTGTGTCACACGGCGGCCATTGGGCGACGGCATTACGAACAGCGAACGGCGGTTGTGTTCGATTCGTTGCTTGATGTGCGGCAGGCTTTGACGGAGCTCGCGACTGGTGACTGTGCGGACGAACGTTCGGTCAAAACAACGTCGCAGCCGAAGCTGGCGTGGATGTTTTCCGGCGATAGCGCCAGCGATTTGCAGGCCGGCCGGCAACTGTACGCGACCGAACCCGCTTTCCGCGAAATGATCGATGGACTCGACGAACGCATCAGCACGCACGTTTCGGAGACAGAACACGCGGACGTTCGCCTACGCGATTGGTTTGCATCCGAGGAAGGCGGTGGCGGCGAGGAATCGGTGGCGTCTGATATTCATTTGTTCGCTGTTCAGGCAGGTCTGGTACACGTTTGGCGATCGTGGCGAATTGCGCCCGATGCTGTTCTGGGTGCTGGCGTGGGGCAGTTGACGGCGGCGTGCGTGACGGGTGGTTTGAGCTTCGACGACGCGGCGACGCTGATCATCCAGCGGCAGATTGCACTGGCCGCCATCGCTGCCAATGCGGAAGACGGCGAACGTGCGATGAACGAATTCGAAGCCTTTGCCGACACGTTGAACTACTACCCGCCAAACGTGCAGATGGTTGATAGTCTGAACGGTCAAGTTGTGCCCGTGCATCGTATCTTGGGCGGCAGCTATTGGAGGCAGCAACTGACCGATTCGCCGTCGCCGCAGAATCTGGAAACGTTCAGTCAGCTGAATTGCGACCTGATTTTGCAGATTGGTCCTGACTCAAATCCGCACAAACTGGAAAATCTGGGCGTGATTGCGGAAACAACTGCGTTGCTTCGCAGTCTGGTTTGCGGACAGGCAGCGTCGAATTCAATGCTGCAGGCGTTGGGTCAACTTTACGTCGCGGGTTGCAACCCAGACTTCAAATCGTTCAACAGCCATTGGAATCGGCAACGGATTTCACTGCCGCACTATCCGTTTGAAAAGAAGCGTTACTGGATCACCGAAGTGTCGAAGCATGTTCCATAAATCGCAAATCGCAAATCGTAGCTCGGTGGTCTCCACCGAGAATCCCGAAAAAGCTTTCCCAGTCCTTCGGGCTGGGCTCGGTAAATGGATGGGCCTTTGGCCCGAGTCTCAATCTTGTACTGAATGACTTCACAATTCGGACGCCACCGACGTCCCTCACACATTCCTCCATACCCACAACCATGATTGCAGATAATTCCTACGACGTCACGATTCTTGGCGGTGGCCTTGCCGGATTGACGCTGGCCCGACAACTGCTGATGAAGCAACCTACGTTGCGGCTTGCCGTGATCGACAAGCGGCAATTTCCGGTTTGCGAAACGACCTGCAAAGTTGGTGAATCAACCGTCGAAATCGGTGCGCACTACTTCGGCGAAGAGCTACAACTGAAGAAGCATCTGACTGATGAGCAGCTTCCCAAATTCGGTCTGCGGTTCTTTTTCAAAGATGCTTTTCAGACGCTAGCGGAAGGCACGGAAGTCGGCGGCAGCGAATTTTTCAAGGCACCAAGTTATCAGGTGGATCGAGGTCGTTTGGAGAATTATTTGGCGAAGTCCGTTGAGGCCATGGGAGCCACGTTTTTGAGCGGTGCCAGAATTCGCGATGTTGACCTGCAAGCCGCTGCGAAGAGCAGTCAAACCAATCACCACGTTCATTTCACTCAAGACGGACAGGATCTATCGATTCACAGCCGCTGGGTGGTGGATGCCACTGGGCGAGCCTGTTTTTTGAAGCGCAAGCTGAACCTCAGCGAAGATCTGCAGCACAATATCAATGCCGTTTGGTTTCGGATCGATGCGCCGATTCAGATTGATCAGTGGTGTGACGATCAGCATTGGCAAGGATTGACCGGCAAGGTTCCGCGGCGCTGGCTGAGTACCAATCATCTGATGGGCGAAGGCTATTGGGTGTGGCTGATTCCGCTGGCGACAGGTTCGACCAGCATTGGCATCGTCGCCGATCCTCGCTGTCACGCATTGCAGGACATCAACAGCATCGATAAGGCGCTGGCGTGGTTGGAAACACACGAACCCGAATGCGCGGATGCGGTGTCACCTCATCTGGACAAGGTGCAGGATTTTCTGGCGATGAAGAACCTGGCCAAAGGATCGCGGCAGGTGTTTTCGGCGGCTCGCTGGGCGTTGGTGGGCGAAGCGGGCGTGTTTCTGGATCCATTCTATTCGCCAGGCAGCGACTTCATCGCCATCGGCAACACGATGGTTGGCAAGTTGATTGAAGACGACTTGGCCGGGCGTCCGCTGGAGCACTTGGCCCCAACGCTGCAGAGCATTTTTCTCACCCTGTTTCAAAACAACTTGATCACTTATCGCGATCAGTACCCGCTGTTCGGGAACCCTCGGATCATGGCCTTGAAATTCGTCTGGGACTACGCCGTGTATTGGGGCTTTCCGGCGTTGTTGTATTTCAACGGCAAGCTGACGGACGTGGGTTTCATTCAGCAGTTGTCCAAAGGTATCGAAGACATTCGCGAAATGAATCTGCAGATGCAGCAGTTCTTTAGAAGTTGGCACGCCGCCGATCCGGAAGTCAACGCCGATGCCGCCTTTGTCGACCAAAGCCAAGTGGAAATCATGACGCGGTTGAATTCGGAACTGCGTGAAAAGATTGACGACGCGGCGTTGCGAAAACGTTTCGCCACCAATGTGGAACTGATTCGTGATCTGATGTTTGAAATCACAGACCGCGTCAAACGGAGTCAGCCGCACGTTCAGACGGATATCCCCGTGCAGACCGCCAAGATGAATCGATTGTGCGGCGTGTTTGAAGCGTTGAATTTGTAAATGTAGCTCAGTGGTCTCCACTGAGACTCGGCGATTCGCGTTGATTTGATTTGCGTTGAGTGATTCGCGTGTGATTGATTCGCGTGTAGGCGATTGTGATGCAAAAAAATCTCGGTGGGGACCACCGAGCTACGTTAGAAAACAAAACGATGAACGAACAATCTGATCTTACGATTCTGGGTGGCGGACTGGCCGGGCTTTCTCTGGCACTGCAGGTTCGCCAGCAGCTGCCGGATGCCAACATCACGGTACTGGAAAAACGCCAGCATCCGGTTCCGGAAGCGGCTCATAAGGTGGGCGAATCCACGGTCGAAGTGGCCGCACATTACTTCGGGAAAACGCTGGGGTTGCGGCAGCACATTTTGGATGATCAGCTGCCCAAGCTGGGTCTGCGTTTCTTTTTTCCGGCCGGAGACAATTCACGAATCGAAGATCGCCTGGAACTCGGCGGCAAGCGTTACGCGCCGTGTCCGAGTTACCAACTGGATCGAGGCCGCTTCGAAAACCATCTGGCCGATCAGTGCCTTGAACGAGGCATCCGGTTTGTCGATCAGGCCACGATCACCGACATCGAAATTGCGCGAGGCAATCGGCATGCGGTGACGTACGAAATTGACCGCAAACCGCAGCGAGTGGATTCCAAATGGGTGGTTGATGCCAGCGGTCGTCGAGCGTTCCTAAAGCGGAAGCTCGACTTGCAAATGCCTTCGCCCCATATCGCCAACGCGGCTTGGTTCCGTTTCAGCAAACATATCAAGATCGACGACTGGACCGACAACGTTGACTGGCAGCAAGGACACGCCGACAAGACGGGGCGCTGGTACAGCACCAATCATCTGATGGGCAAAGGTTACTGGGTGTGGATGATTCCTTTGGCGTCCGGTTCCACCAGCATGGGCATTGTGGCGGCGGAAGAGTTTCATTCACTGTCGGATTTCAATTCGATGGACAAAGCGGTCGCGTGGCTGGAAAAATTTGAGCCGCAGTGTGCCGACGTCGTCAAAGACAACCTGCACAACGTGCAAGACTTTCGCGCCATCAAGCATTACGCGACGGAATGCAAACAGGTGTTCAGTCGCAATCGCTGGGGCATCACCGGAGAAGCGGGCTTCTTTCATGATCCGTTCTATTCTCCGGGCAGCGACTTCATTGCGTTTTCGAACACCTTTCTGACCGATCTGATTCAGCGTGACTTGACCGACAAGGGTTTTCGCATTCGCGCGTTTTCCTACGACCGTATCTTCAAGCGATTTTATTACGGGACAAAGACGGCGTATCAGGATCAGTATCGCATGTTCGGCAATCCGACGGTGATGCCGGTGAAGATTCTGTGGGACTACATGGTGTACTGGTCGATCACGGCGTTCATCTTTATGCAGGATCGAATGTGTCATCAAACCATGTACCTGCGAAACCTGTCACGGCTGACTCAGCTTGGTAAAGTCAACCACTTCATGCAGGACTTTTTCCGCCAATGGCACGCTGCCACGGACGGAAAAGACCTTCGAGGCACCGTCGATATTTCGCACATTCCGCTGGTTCGAGAAATGAACAGTCGTCTGCTGGAAGAAATGGACAACGGCACGTTCTTCGAACGCTTCGCCACAAATCTGGCTCAGTTGGAAACACTCGGCTGCGAAATCGTGGAACAATCGGGCCTGCCGATCACCGTCCCGTTCCGCCGTTCGTCACGGGCAGCCGTGAAGCAGAGTTCTTTCCAGACGGTCTTTGCTCCGGTAGGCGCACGGTGATCGCATCGACCGTTGACGTTGGAAGTGGCTTTGGCGAGCGGTGAGGGGATTCGTCTGCCGGAGATGTTTCGACGGAAACTCTGCAGCGCGTGCTGTCAGCGACTCGTCACCTCAAACATTCCGCAGACGATGCTGTTGACGCAAGCATTGATCGCCGAGGTTCGGCATGCCGAGCGTGTCAAACTGCCGCAACGCTGGGGCGACCCAATAAAAAAACCTCTACCAGATCGTTCGAGAAATTGTCTGTTGACGTCCCGGTGTCAGATAAGGTGGGCACCCGCCGCCTGGGTCATGTGATCCGAACATGGTCGGCGTGACAGTCGTCCAGAAATCGGACAGGTTCCCTAATGGGTAAAATCTGTAGGGTCAACTCGAATTACGTCGAACGAAACTGGTCGAGGAAAATACTCATCACCGAAATGATTCGTACGACCACAAGCATACCTCGGAATTGCGGCTGCGGCAAGCTCACTGTTGAGGAACCAAGGCGAGATTTTCTTTCCCAAAAATCCGGCTCACTTTTGTCGGTTTTCATTTGCTATGCTCGAACCTGACTTTCGACAGGCCAAGGGACAAACTTCATCTTCACGGAAATCTTCACCACGACGTTGACCTGACGGTTTGTTAGAGTATGCCGGTTGAGTGATGACTGATGTCTTGAGCGGCCAACCGTTTGATGATCTTCGAAATATCGGAATCGGCCTTGGGACTTGTGCTGATCTCTGAACAGATTCACTGAACCAAACAAGATCAGATAAACCGCAACACTAGACGGTGACGGTGGCGATGGCTCGAAAGCCTCAGTCAAACCACGCCACAATCGCTTCCTACTTTGCTCGCAATTGAAATCTGTGACTGATTCTCAGGGACTATTCGAATTCGCCGACCTGCCCGAATGGGAGCAGGCTGCGGCCGAAGATATTCAGGTGGCGGAAGTTGTGTTCAACCTGCCGCTGGAAAAACCGTATACGTACAGCATTCCCGATTCGTTGCGTGACCTGCTGAAGACGGGCATGCGAGTCAAAGCGCCGTTGGGACGTGGCAATCGCACTGTGGTGGGCTACTGCGTTAAGATTCGCCAAGCAGAAAGTGGTCAGCGGAAACTGAAGCCCATCATGGAAGTGCTGGACAGCGAGCCGCTGCTGGACGAGATCATGCTGAGGTTGACGCACTGGATCGCCGAACGATATCTGTGCGGCTGGGGACAGGTGCTGGAAAGCGTGATTCCAGCCGGTGTGAAACGCAAAAGTGGCACGCGGCTGGTGCAATCGCTGACGTTGTCTGCCGCAGCCGACACGTTAATCGCCAAAGGCAAGCTGCCTGCCAAACAACAGACCGTGGTCGACATTCTAAGAACAGCGACCTCGCCGGTGGCCGCTACGCGTCTGTGCGAACTGGCAGACTGCGGGCCGGGGCCCATCAACACGTTACGCAAAAAGGGAATTGTTGCCGCCATCCGCACGCGATCCGAAGTCAGTGGGGAACTGATGGGGATCAGTGATCCGATTGAAGACTTGGTCTTAAACGAACAGCAGCAGGGAACTCTGGATTCGATTATCGCTGCGCTGGAATCTGGTGAACACAGCACGCTGCTATTGCATGGAGCCACCGGCAGCGGCAAAACGGAAGTCTACATTCGCGCCATTCGAGAAGTGGTTAGCTATGGTCGTCAGGCGATTGTGTTGGTTCCCGAAATCAGCTTGACGCCGCAGACGATTCGCCGCTTTCGCAGTCGATTTAAGTCGGTGGCCGTCTTGCACAGTCACATGACCGATTCGGAACGTCACTGGCAGTGGTTGCAGATCGCGCGGGGTTCGATTGAAGTCATCGTGGGGGCGCGCAGTGCCGTGTTTGCACCCACACCGAATCTGGGCCTGATTGTGATCGACGAAGAGCACGAACCAACCTTCAAACAAGATTCGACACCGCGCTATCATGCTCGGGAAGTCGCTCGCCAGCGCTGCATTCAGGAAAAAGTACCGCTGCTGCTGGGATCGGCCACGCCCACGTTGGAATCGTGGTTGCGGGCGAGTCGCAGACAGGACACGTTATTGTCGATGCCGGATCGCGTCGCGCAGTTGCCGTTGCCGCCGGTGCTGATCGTGGATACTCGCAACGATCCGCGAATCGGCAAAGGGTCGTCCATCGGTCGAGCATTGTTTACGGCCATTGGCAAGACGTTGACCGAGGGTGGGCAGGTGATTCTGTTTCTGAATCTGCGCGGTTATTCCCCGACGGTTTGGTGTCGAACCTGCGGATCGGGCGTGAAGTGTCCGGACTGCGACATCACGTTGACATGGCACCGCGATCGTCAGGAAGCCGTGTGTCACAGTTGCGACTACCATATTCCGGCCCCAGAAAAATGTCCTGTCTGCGAAAGTCCGTCGGTGCGATACTTTGGCACCGGGACACAAAAGCTGGAAGAAGAAGTCGCCACGTTGTATCCCAAAGCCCGCGTGCTGCGGATGGACAGTGATTCCATGAAAAAGCAGGGCAGTCACGACGAAGCGCTGGAAAGCTTTCGGCATGGCAAAGTCGACATTCTGCTGGGCACACAGATGATTGCCAAAGGACTCGACTTTCCCAACGTCACACTCGTCGGCG
Organism: Fuerstiella sp.; assembly: GCA_041688835.1. Lineage (GTDB taxonomy): Bacteria > Planctomycetota > Planctomycetia > Planctomycetales > Planctomycetaceae > Fuerstiella. The sequence goes on along the minus strand of JBDNHJ010000161.1, from coordinate 88,412 downwards.
TGATTGATGCCGACAGCATGTTAAACCAACCCGACATGCGCGCGGCAGAACGTACATTTCAACTGATTGCGCAGGTTGCCGGACGCACGGGGCGAAGTTCGCGCGGCGGACGCGTGCTGGTGCAGACCACCAGTCCTGAAGACCCTTCGGTCACGTACGCCTCCAAACACGATTTTCTGGGCTTCGCGTATCACGAACTCCACCAGCGCAAAGACAGTGGCGCTCCGCCGTTTAGTAGCGTGACGCGGGTAATTTTTCGAGGCCTCAGCGAACCGCACGTCAACGAAACCGCTCAGACGACCGCAGACAAGCTTCGCAAAATGGCGAAGGAGGTCGATCCGGAAGTGCGAATTCTCGGAGCTGCCCCGGCACCGATCACTCGCCTGCGCGGCTACTACAGGTTTCATCTGCAGATTGCCGCGCCGACGCAGGATCGAGTCAAAATCGTGTGGCAGCGGGTTGAGGGCACGTTGACGCTTCCGGAAGGTGTTGAGATGGCGGTCGATGTGGACCCGATTAATTCACGGTAAGGACTGAACGACAGCCCGCAGATTCGGCACAATCTGTACGGTGGCGAAACACCAAGCCGCCACTTGGCTGAATGTCATAGACGTCCATCCGTGGCAGACCTAGGCTCTAAGAATCTGCAGAATCAATCCGGAATCGATTTCTCTGCGATGGTTCTTAAGAATCGTCCCCCGCCCGTTCACCGAGCAAGGCTGAAGTAATGAAGACATTTCCCAAGAAGTCCAACACAGGCAAGTTTGGTGTGGTTGGTGCGGTCGCCGCTTCGGCCATTGCTGTGTCGTTGTTTGCCAGCTCCGGCACTGACGTGCAGAACGCTGCGGATCAAGCTGTTCAGGTAGAACTGACCACCGTCACAGAATCGATGAACGCGCAACTACCAGCGATGTTGGATGCCAACACGCGATTGGAGTCGACAGCCGCGCTGCAGGGGCGAGTGTTCGAGTATCGATTGACGATGGTCGGCATGGAACGTCCGCCGCGACGCTATGAAATCGTGGACGAAGCGCGGCCGAAAGTCGTCAAAGCCTATCGCGCGGCCGCCGACATGCAGGAAATGCGTGAGATGGAAGTCACGGTGCGGTACGTCTATTCGGATGAAGCTGGCAAGGAAATTGTGTGTTTCGAAGTCGGCCCGGAAGACCTGTAGTGTCAGCGTAAACGACTCAGGTTTAGGAATTGAATGGGTTTTCCGACTTGGTGTGCCTTTCGCACGGGCAAAAGAATCGTGCTCCGCGCTGGAGCCTCTCGGATTTCGAGATATTGTCCAGCCTAAAGATTTAGGTAACGACTACACGCAGGAGGAGATTCGATGATTCAGCAGTATGATGCACCCGTGAGTTGGCAGGAAAATGCCAAGCAACGATACTTGGGTGGTGAATGGCGATCACCAATTTTCAAAGATCTGGTGGTGGAATCACTGACACCAGATTCCACGGTGCTCGACATCGGTTGCGGCCATGGCTTCGACCATGATGCCGAGCTGCAGCAAGAAATTTCCGGTCAGTGTGCTCGGTTGATCGGTATTGAACCAGACCCGGAAATCGCGATCCCGTCGTGCTTTGACGAATGCCATATCGCCACGCTGGAAACAGCACCATTACAGAACGAATCGATCGATGTGGCTTATAGTTCGTTTGTGTTGGAGCATGTGGCCGATCCGATTGAGTTCTGGTCTGCCGTCCATCGTTCGTTGAAACCGGGCGGTGTGTTTTGGGGGTTCACCGTCGACGGTCGACATCCGTTCCGCATCGCCTCAGATTTACTCGAAAAGCTGCGATTGAAGGATGCGTACTTGCGGTATGTGCAAGGCGTTCGGGGTGACGACCGATACGAAAACTACCCGACGTTCTATCGCTGTAACACCCCTCGACAGGTTGAAAAGGAGGCTGCGGTCTTCAGCAGTCTCGATTTTCTGACCTTACATCGACCAGGTCAGCTCGATTTCTACTTTCCACGATTTCTGCGGCCCATCACCAGAGCCGCCGAAGCGGCTTGGTCATCGACCGGTATGCCAGGGTCTGTTCTTGTCATCAAGGCCACAAAGTAGAGTTAAACAGTCTAGCCATCAATCCCATACCAGTCGCTCATTAAGGCGTCGATGTCATTGTCTGAAATCGACGTCAGACCAAAGTTGGGCGTCCAGTCAAAAAATTCGAACGACCAGTAAGCGGGGAATTGAAAGCGCTTTGCATGACTCGGACGCGTTGAATCTCCACCGAACCTTCAGGCAGACGCTCAAAATGAGTCCGAATTTACCGTCGATTTCCGCATCGGCGCGCACCTCGATCGTCGATTCCCATGACATGTGACGTTCAGTCCAGCAGCGCGGCCTTTGGTTGTGAAATCAAGCGCCCGAATCGGAAGAATTGATGGTGACGTAACTTCCCCGTTCTGTGCGCGCTAAAGTCCGGATGAATCTTTTGACCCTACGACAGTCTTGGCAGCCACAAATCAGAGAGTGCTCGACTGCCGATCGAATCAGCTGGTGGCCAGGTCGTCTTGCTTCCACCGTACAGCCCTGATCTAAATCCGATTGAGAGGATCTTCTCGAAACTCAAGCAGCTCATCCGATCGCAAAGAGCAAGGACTTTCTCGAAAGTCGTCGAGGCTACCGGCAGTGCACTCTATTTCATCAATACGGAAGACATTCAAGCATGCTACGAGCACTGCGGATAGATGGCTCCATGATTAAGTAAACTGCTCTAATCCCTTGCCGTATCCTTTGCGAACGTGTTGCCACTGAGCTGAATCCGTTTGTTTGTCCCATCGGCGTGGTATTCGAAACCGCCAGCCGTCGTGCGTGTGATTCGGCAGTTCGAAATTGTTACGTCTTCTGAATTTTGAAGTCGAAATCCGGAACCACATTCGCTTAGATTCAGCGCATTGAGAGTCATTCCCGAGCAGCTATCCAGAATGACAGCTCCTGAATCCGTGGCAAATGCGTGAATGGTGCACGAGGACAGGATGCTGTCGTGAGTGTTCGTGAACAGGATTGTCCCCGGCCGGGCAAACTGCCTTGGATTGAACGTGTTCCCTGTAACGTTGACTCGCTTTGAGTTCGCCACTGTTAGATTTGCGGGCTTCGGCGCGAAGAAATTGTTGGCACCAATTACGACGTCCGTTGAGTAGTTGATGTCGATGTTTGTTGTTGTGTCGCTCAGCACATTGCCGGTGATCGTCACCGAATCAATGGGGTAAATTTCCTTTCCGGCTAATCGAATGTTGGCTCCGCCTGGTGCTGTCGTTTTTGATTCGCTTCCCGAATAATTTGCTGAGTGCTGAATTGTGCAGCCGGTGATGGAAATTTCTGCGATCGATTTCGTTTTGTCATCTGCCGAACCGGCCACATCAATCAAGATATTTGCGGTTTGCGTGGGTGTCTCGTCACCCGGCATGTTGGCTTCTATGTCGCACCCACTTACCTGCAGGTTTCGAACATTTCCGTCACGAACAACGATACCTCCGCCTCGGTTATAGGAAATGTGCGAACCGTTGACGTTGATCTGATGCAGATTCACGTCGTCCAGAAACACGCCGATGCCCGAGTTTTCGTACAGATGGCAATCGCTGACAACGACGTTTCGATTCCGATCCGCCAGATGAATGCCGTGCCGACACCATCTCACGGAAACTCGACTCACAACGGCGCCGACAGTTCCCTGCAGTTGGATGCCGTCTGCCATGGGATGGGAGCCCAGAATTTCGATGTCAGAAACGATCGGCATTCGTTCGCTCCAAGTTTGAGGCTTGAAGCTTTTGGGGGATGCCGTGCCCTCGTGGCCGCCGATAATTTTCAGGGCCGGTCCAAGGCCGTCCATCACTAACGTTGCCCCTTCGTTTGCGGAAATTTTGATGGCTCCGTGTTTGCGAAGATCAAATTCCAGCGGTGCCGTGATGCGAAAGAACTCTTCACCGGACAGCCGCAGGTTTCCGCGATTGGCTTCAATCTGTTGCTGAAGTTGTTGCGTCATGTCCGGTAGCGACTTCAGGTCAGGGATTTGTTGCACAGCCGAATTCTGTTGAGCGTGCCCTGTGAAAGGCCCAAGCAGGATGAGAATCGGAAATGCGATTCGGATTTTCATGTTCAGACTTTCTTCAATTGACCGTGGTGTGCTTATGGAATCTTCGGCGGCGTTGTGGCGGTCAAGGTTATTCGCCTTGATCCAGAAATGAAAGCCTGCGAAGCCACGTCATGGATGATCACCAGATGTTTGTGAAGCTGGAGTTGGGTGGCTGTGGATTGGAGCACGGAACGAGCTCAACGCTTGGCTTCCTTCGCAGGCTCAGTCCCGTTTCGGCTACCCCAATGCTAACGACGGAAGTGCATGAGCCGCCTCTCAATTTGGCCATCGATTGTGTCGAAGTGACGCTGGTGAAAACATTTGGTAGACTCAAACTTTTAAGCGATTACCTGTTTGATGGCGGAAAAGCGATGCGGAACGTTTGTCAGAGTCATGTTCCGCTGATTGAAGAACTGCTGGCGACAACGCAATCTGCCGTTGGGAAAGTGCATGCCCTGTGTGCGTTGGACGGACTGAACGCGATCAATTTGAAGCATCGATAACTAGGGAGCAAATCCCATGGCCCAAATCCTAGGGCCTCCTGCATTTGAATGGCTCGCTCTGCTGAGTGTGCCACAACGGCTTCGCTCACGGCAGGCTCGATGCCTTGCGTCCTGGCGTAGGAGGACTGTCGACTGATCCCCAGTTCCTCCTTGTGCTCTTGGTAGGCTTGATTGAAATTGTCGCTGAAGTTGAGAACAACATCCGCAACGGTGACCGCGACTGCCTGAAACGTGGCGACATACTGATCCTGCGCGCCACGATTATCGTCGAAGATTCGATTAAGATCGCTTCCGATAAAATCCCGTGCCAGAATTCGGGTCATCACAGCAAATGGTGCCTTCTCAATAAAACGATTCAGAACTTTCGATGACATCGCTAACCTCCGTGTTGCGTAAAATGCCCCTGTACACCAAAATTGCAGTCGTCCGATCCCCCTACAGCCCTAGCCCAGAAGCCTATCCTACGTGGAGGCCATTCGAAATGGAACGTCGCAATTTTCTATCACATGCTGCCTACGGCGTCGCCGGGATGGCCGCGATGCAATTGCTGCAACGCGACGCGGCTGCACAGGATGAAGCCGGGGTCGCGTCGGGTCTGCATCATGCGGCACGTGCCAAAAATGTGATCCACATTTTCCTAGGCGGTGGTTTAAGCCAAGTCGATTCGTTCGACTACAAACCCGAACTGGAAAAGTACCACGACAAAGACCTGCCCGCCGAATTCGGTACGGCGGAACCGTTTATGGGCAAAGCCGGCCGACTGCATCGATCGCACTATGCGTTCAAGCAACGTGGCGAAAGTGGTCTGTGGATGTCCGATCTGTTTCCGCAATTAGCCGAGGTGGCGGATGAGCTAACGATCATCAATTCGATGGTCGCGGAAACGGCCAACCACACGCCCGGAAGCTTTCAGGCGAACACGGGCTTTCGGCAGATGGGCTTTCCGGCGATGGGTTCTTGGCTGTCGTATGGACTGGGCAACGAAAGTGATGACTTGCCAAGTTTTGTGGTGCTGCCCGACGAACGCGGCCTGCCGTATGCGGTGGGTGGTTCGTTCAGTTGGTCGAGCGGTTTCCTACCACCGGAACATCAAGGCGTGACGTTTAACACAAAAGGTGGCCCGCCGATTCTGGACCTGCAGCCCGCCAGCGGATTGGATGCGAAGGCGCAGCAAGTAAGGCTGGAACTGTTGAATGAACTCAACACCATGCACCTGAAACGCCAAGTTCGCACCGATGCTCTGGCGGCTCGGATTCAAAGCTATGCCCTGGCGGCTCGGATGCAGAACGCGATTCCCGAAGCCATGAATTTCGCTGCTGAACCGGAACATATTCAGAAACTCTACGGTCTGGACCGCAACGAATGTCGTGGTACCGCCAGCAACTGTCTAGCGGCGCGGCGACTGATTGAACGCGGTGTCAGGACCGTGCAATTGTGGACGGGTAACGGTATTTCTTGGGACGCACACGAAAACATCACCGGCGATGGCTACAAAAGCCACACGGGTGAGGCGCTGCGAATTGACCGCCCGATCGCGGGACTGATCCGCGACCTGCGTCAACGCAATTTGCTGGATTCGACGGTCGTGATGATCACCACCGAATTCGGTCGCACACCGTACGCGCAGGCGGCTGCGGGGAAACTCAGCAAAGGTCGCGATCACCATCCGGAAGGATTCACGAACGTCCTTGTTGGCAGTGGCCTGAAACCCGGTTTTTCTTTCGGAGCGACGGACCCCATTGGCTATTCGGCGATCGAAAACCCCGTCACGACGCACGACATGCACGCGACAATTCTGCATCTGCTGGGCGTCGACCACGAACGACTCACGTTCTACCACAACGGCATCCAGCGACGACTGACCAATGTTCACGGACATGTTGTCGCAGACGTGTTGAGCTAATTGCTATGGCAGGCGACCACTGACGGAAAGTCGGTTCAGCAGATCAGCAACGAAGTCCGGAGACAGACTGTCCAGCCTGTGTGTACCGCGCAACTGGTTTGTGAACTTGCTGACCTGAGCTTCGTCAGTCAGCAATGCCTTGTAATCTTCCGGTAGATTCTGCAGCACGACTGCCTGCGCTGCCAAGATGTCTCCAGCCGCTTTTTTGCCGGCTTCGACGCCCGGTTGATGATAAGAATTCACACCAATCATGGCTCCATAGTACCCAACCGTCCGTTCAAACAACGCGATGAACGCGCCTAGGATGCGCTCATTAAAGCGATCGACGGTGATCCGCAGCGACGGCCGGCCGGTTTCGCTGAGTGCTTTGGCGGTGCCTTCCTGAAACGCCATCAGATAGTCGTTGGCGGTTACGCCGGGTTCGACTTCCCAATGGTCTGCTTCAGAATCAAGGACGCGCATAAACACGACAAAGAAGTCTTTGTAGCCGTCTCGAAGTTGTTGAACATAGGAATGCTGATCGGTCGACCCTTTGTTGCCGAAGACTGAAATTCCTTTCCCGTCTTTGCCGACAGACTCCATCACCAACTGCTGCAGATACTTGGCCATCATCGAAATTCGGTCACAGTACGGCAGCACGACCATGTTTCTTAACTGTTGCCGTTCGACCGTGTGATACCAAACAGCGGCCAGCATTAACGCGGGATTGGTATCGACCGTACCACCGCGGGTGGCGTCGTCCATCTCGCGTGCTCCGGCGATGAATTCCTGAGCGTCGAAACCCAACAGGCGAGCTGGTAGTAGACCGACGGCGGAGAACAACGACGTGCGGCCTCCAACCCAATCCCAGATCGCAAAGCGTTGCAACCATGATTCTGCGAACTGATCCAGCGCACTGCCAGATTGCGTGACCGCCGCCGCATGCTGGTTGAATTCTAGGCCAGCGGCTTCGTAAGCCGTCATGGCGACCTTCATGCCGTTCGCCGTTTCTTTCGTGCCACCGGATTTAGACACCACAACGGTCAGTGTCTGTGACAGTCCGCCAGCCTGTTGGATGTCGCCCAAGGTTCGCTGAAAACCAAACGGATCGGTGTTGTCGAAAAAGAACATTGTGGGAGTCTGGCCGGGGACGCGCAGGGCGTCGTACATCAGCTGTGGTCCCAACCCCGATCCTCCGATTCCGATCCACAGGATATTCCGAAACCGACCATCGAACGTTTCAGCCCCGAATGTTTCGAAGTCTTTCCATGTCTGCAGAATTGCCGCCGCGATTTCGTCTGAAGCCAGCTCGGGGTTTCTGAGCCAATAGTGTCCCACTTGACGATTTTCGTCCGTATTCACTTTCGCGCCCGCTTCGACCGCCGCCATTTCCGTGAGCGCCGCTTTGATCTCGTCCGGAAGAGCATTCAGCGTGGCGCCGGACAACTGCATCCGGCTAAAATCCAGTTCGACGCCAGCAGCCTTAATTCGCATTGTCATCAGTTCGCTTTCTGTTGGTTGGATGTCCAGCTGGCAGGATATCGACTGCCCCCGTTGCGTGACTAGGCTGTCGTCAGTTTACTTAGAAATACGGCATCCAGCGGGTGGAATTTTGTCAGCATGTTCGCAGCATCGGCTGCCGTTGCGCACACGACAAAGCAGGTCGAACCACTGCCGGACATAAAGACCGGACGCTTCGAAATCTGTTGCATCTGTTGCATCAGTTGCACCATCTGTGGATTCAATTCTGAGGCGGGTTGCGTCAGTCGGTTAAAGATGGCCGCCGTCAGATCGGTTGCAGACCCGGCACGCAACGCTGCAACCACGTTGTCACTCCGATGAATTGTGGTCGGCAGGCACAACTCCGAAAACACTTCGGGGGTCGCGTTTCCGGAAGCAGGACGGGCGGCGACAAAGTGAAATTCGTCGCCCACTGGAATGGGAGTTACAAGCTCACCGCGGCCCCGACAAATTGCTGCTGTGCAGTCTTCCAAAAAGAAATTGATGTCGCTGCCCAAGGACGCCGCGATGCGATGCAGCACAGCGCGGGACAGATTCAGATTCCACAGTTGGTTCAGGCCCACCAAGGCCGTGGCGGCATTGCTGGATCCACCCGCCAGTCCAGCCTGCAGAGGAATCTGCTTGTCGATGGTGATGTGTGCTCCACACCGCTCCGGCTGTTCCGGCTGTTCCGAGCGTTCAGCCAACAACGCGTTCGCTGCGCGAAGAATCAAATTGGAATCATCCACTGGAACAGCGTGCGATGAAGTGTCTGCTTGGTGTAGCGAAAGTTGCCCTGCGGGCGCTACGGCGAACGTGATTGTGTCGCACAAATTGGTGCGCAGCATGACGGTTTCTAGTTCATGAAAGCCGTCCGCTCGTTTTTCACGGACTTCCAAAAACAGGTTGAGCTTCGCTGAAGCACGAAGGGTCAGAATCTCAGATTCCGGCATCAGATATCCTGCAGCTCAATCAGACCGTGGGCAAGCGTTGCGAACGGTAGACCGTCGCATCCGTTCTACCGAAACAGTTTCTTCCGCAACCCCGGCAGCGCATCTTGGATCGCGGTATTCGGATCCTGCATTCCATCGAAGATCTTGTTGGCGGTTCCCATATACTTATCCGCTTTCTGCTGATCTTTTTCCTTCAGCACGCCGGTTTGCGACACTTGTTGAAAGATAGCGTTGGGATCAACTTGGCCAGATCGCAGATTCTTGGCAATCGCACGCACTTCATCCAGACTGGCCACCAGCTTGGCGTAGTCGGCCGTGATGTCCGTGTACGGTTTGCCGAGTTTTGTGGCGAGTGTCTGTTTTTGCTCCTGAGCGTACGTGCTGATCAGGGTCATCGCCTGTGCTTTCATCTGCGGTAGATTCGCAGCGAAAGCGGTTTCGAAACCAGCGGCCACTTTTTCTCCCAAGTCCGATGTCATGGTGACTTTAGGCCTCAACACAGAACCGTTCAGCGTGATCGTAGCGTTCACGGTGGAAATACTGGCCAGTGTGTCCCGTGTCACGCCGGCTAGGGCCGTGGCATAGGGACTCTTGGTCTGAAAGTGACTGTTACCGAACTCAGAACTGACGTCCAGTTGGCCGCTAATCTGATCTTCGACCAGCGACAGCCGTGCTTTCCAATGCATGTTCTTCAGGCTGGCCACCAATCGGTCTCCATCCTGTTTTCCGGCAGACAGTTGCTGTTCTTTTTGATCGGTATAGTCCGCAGACAGGTCGGTTGTGGCGACGGCTTGAGTCGCATCGTGACGAATCACCAGCTGAACGGGCATTTCGCCGGCGGTCGAAACCTGCAGTAAAGCCGGGCGGCCGTGCAACTTGGGATCACTGGTCACATCTGTTAACACCGCTCGAAACGGCGTCGGCACATGACTCAACATCAATTCGCCATCAATGAACATCTTGCGACACAGCATTTTGGGAGTCGGATTCAGAATCGCAAACTCAAAGTCGCGGCCGCGAATGCGTTCGGGCTCTGGTGGCCCCTTGACTTCATCCAAAGAGCTCCGCAGGAATTCGACCCATGTCAGCATCTGCTGCAGTTGCAAATACATCTCTTCGCCAATGAGCGATTCGGAAATCCGCCGCGAATCGGGTTTTAGCATCCGAATGGTGTCGGCCACATTTTCGCGGTCGTTTTTCTGAGCCTGATCGAGTCGCACGAAGTCGTTGCGGACTTCCAGTGGCACGCTGGTTTTGAATTGATTCGCTAGGTCACGTGACTCACGAATCATCAGATCCGCTTGCGTGGCCACCTGAATGTATTTTTGAATCTGATCAATTGTTTCACCGCTTTTGGCATCCTTGACCTGTTGCTCAAGCAACTTCAGTTGCGCCTGAGCGGTCTTGATCTGGATATTGATCTCTTTGAATCGAGTGTCCCACTTCGCGTAGACTTCGTTACCAACGCGATAGGTTTCCAGCCGGTTCGGATCGATTTGAGCCTTCGCTTGAGCCGTGAAGTTTTCCAGCCATTCGTCGCCCATGTCCTTCACTTTTTCGCTGAGCCAAGGGGGAATGGTGGGCTCGTTGGATTCGTCTTCCGGAGCGCGTTCTAGCTGTCCGTTGTCTGTGCGAGACGTACCGAAACGAACGCCGGTGACTTTGGCTTCATCCACAACGTAAGAACGTCGCAGCAGCGGAGCGCCCGCGAGGCTGAGCTTCATTTCGTCGAATTCGAGCAGGTTTGTGCCCGGTTTATCCGCGCTGGCCAGTGCCACACGGCGCACGCTGGCTTGGGGCGGAAAGAAGCCCGTTGTCAATTTTTCGATATCCGCTTTGGCACCGGTAATGCTTTGCAGCGTTTCCGTCGCGGAATAATGCAACAGCGGATCGAATCCGAAGACCATAAAGGCCCAGATGATTCCGACAATAATGAAGCGTGGTATTAGATAACCCCAGCGCATGTGCACCTCCATGTGCGGCAACTGTTGGGAAAAAACGTTTCCGTGAGTTTGATTGTGTCGCGAACCACCATGCGCGATCGCGACAGGTTTGGGCCTAGCCGACACCGCCCAGTCGTTCGGCAAATTCCGCTCCGAGTAACACGCGAGTCAGCCAGTAGCGTTTGGCCCACGCGGCCACTTTGACGGTGTATCGAGCGAACACGGGTTTGGACAGGCGATACATCGGATACAACAGCAACAGGCCGATCACCAAGCTGCCCAGCACGATTGAATTATTGAAATCCGTCCATGGCATCACGGGCCTGTTATACAGATTGGCCCACATTTCTGTCAGCGACGGATGGCTTAACAACCACCAGCACACTTGGTCAGAAAATGGGTCGACGTAACCTGACAAAAAGCTGAACCCCAAAATCGTGGCCGCCGCAACACCCAAGTTGGCACGACTGGCAGCCAGAACAATTCCCAGCGTGATCGCGATCAGGTTGCCCTTGGGAACCAGACCAATCAGCACACCCATCGCAAAGCCCAAAGCCAGTTGGCCGGGCGTGGCTTCTGTAATGAGCGCCTTGAGGGCAAGTCGAATCGGTTTCAAAAAGAAGATCATCTCAGACTCCGAACACAGGTTTCTGTAGGCCGTGGCCTGATACAGCTGGGGAATCTGTGAATAAACACCGCCACCGTCAAGATCGGGATCGGGGTGTTTGAGGTACGGCTGCAAAGCGAATGAGGCGATACGTCGAATTGCGGCAGGCTTGACACGACAACTGAACAGCAGCGGCAAAAACTGCTGAACGCATCCGGCGACAATCAGACGGGGTCTGCCATTGGACGGCCGGACAATGATTCTTCATACTACGCTTTTCGCCACGTCCTCACCCAATTCCCCGCCATCCAGGTTTCTCATATGAATCCAACGTTTCGTTTCGGTCTACTGGCCGTGCTGCTGTTTTCCTGTTCACCGACGGCGAGTGCTCAGCGCGATCTGACGGACATTCCTACGCCAGATCCCGCTGAAGAACAAAAAACGTTTCAGGTGCCTGAAGGCTTCGAAGTCAATCTGTTTGCCGCCGATCCGATGATCGCGAAACCGATTCAGATGAACTTCGACGAAGCTGGACGACTCTGGATCGTCAGTTCAGAAGTCTACCCGCACATCAAACCGGGGGCTCCCATGAGCGACCGGGTGCTGGTTCTGGAAGACACCGATCACGATGGTGTGTCAGACAAGACCCACGTCTTTGCCGAAGGTCTGCTGATTCCGACAGGAATTGCACCGGGAGATGGAGGTGTCTACGTGGCCAACAGTACTCAGTTATTGCACTACACCGACAGCAACGACGACCTCAAAGCAGATTCAAAACGTGTGGTGCTGTCCGGTTTTGGAACCGAAGACACTCACCACATTCTGCATACGTTGCGATGGGGGCCCGATGGTTATCTGTATTTCAATCAGTCGATCTACATTCACAGCCACATCGAAACCCCATGGGGCGTGCGTCGCTTAAACGCGGGCGGCATCTGGCAGTTTCGTCCAGAAACCCTAGAACTTGGCGTCTATATGCGCGGTCTCGTGAATACGTGGGGCCATCACTTTGACCGCTTCGGCCAATCGTTCGCGACCGACGGGGCTGGAGGAGAAGGCATTAACTACGTTGTACCTGGAGCCTACTATTTCACGGCTGCCGACGCACCGAAAATTTTGCACGGCTTGAATCCTGGCAGCCCCAAGCACTGCGGTTTGGAAATTGTCGAAACTCCCATGTTGCCTCCGGAATGGCAGGGCAGCGCGATTACGAATGACTTTCGAGGCCATCGTGTGTGCCGATTCGAATTGACAGAAGATCGATCCGGCTTTGTGTCGCGTGAACAACAAGAAGTCATCAAATCGGACCACATTGCGTTTCGACCAATCGACGTCAAGCTGGGGCCCGATGGAGCGATCTATGTCGCCGACTGGTACAACCCCATCATTCAACACGGCGAAGTCGACTTCCGCGATCCCCGCCGCGACCACACTCATGGTCGAATCTGGCGCGTCACATGGAAAGGCGCTCCGGACAGAACACGCCCCGACTTTCTATCCGCGTCGAACACAGAACTGCTGGAATATCTGCGCAGCACCGACAACTTTTATCGACAAGCCGCCAAGCAAATTCTTAGACGGCGAGGTCACGCAGTGCTGGCAGACCTCGAACCATGGATCAACACGATCCCCAAAGACGAAACAACAGAACATCTGCGGCTGGAAGCGCTGTGGGTGTTTCAATCGTTGCGAACACAAAACCATCCGCTGCTGAACGAACTGCTGCAAGCCACAGACGGACGAGTCCGCGCAGCGGCGGTGCGCGTGTTGAGCCACTGGCGGCAGGACAGTCCGGCTGCCGGAAAACCACTGTTGGCCGCCGCCGTCAATGATGCACATCCGCGAGTCAGGCTGGAAGCTGTTCGCGCGATCTCTTTTTCGCCGAACCAAGATTCCGAACGGCAACGGGCCAACCAGACAACAACTCTGGCCGCCGGACCAACAATCGAAACCGCCATGCTGGCCACCGATCACCCCACGGATCGGTTTTTGGATTATGCGATTTGGCTGACGGCGCGAGAACTATCAGCAAACTGGATTCCGGCATTCGAACAGGGAGACATCACCTTTGGCGACAACGTGCAGCACCTGTTGACGGCATTCTCTGCCGTGGGGCGGGGTGCCCCCGTCGACTTTTTAATGACCCGTTTGCATGCCGACACAACCACGGCCAAGCAACGCGATCAGGTTGTGCAACTGATTGGCACCACCGGAACCGCCGAACAACTCAGCCGCCTAGTGACCGCAGCGATCGCTCACAACGACGATGCGTCCATCCGAAAAGTCCTAGCCGCCACTCGCGCTCGTCAAAACATGGCGGTTCCGATCGATACAGAATCGCTAGCGGCGATGTTGAAGTCCGATTCTTCGGCCCTGCGAGCGACGGGGTACATCGCAGCCGGTCAGTGGCAAAGCCAGAACGCACTGCAGCAGCTGACCGCCGCATCGTTGAACGCGGACGGCGCGATGACGGAACGCATGGCGGCCTGTGAAGGGCTGGCGCTGTTGGGCACCGAGCCTACGATCACGCAGTTGATGACACTCGCTTCCGATTCCGATTTGCCAACCCAGCTGCGAAAGCACTCTGCGGCATTGCTGACAGGATTGAATTCCGTGCAAGCTGCGAAAGTCAGTGCGGCTCTGATGTCGACGATGGTTCTGGAAGATCATCCGGAAGATTTAGCGCGCAGTTTTATGGCGGTTAAGAATGGCAGCACAACGCTGGCCAGTGCTTTATCCGGTGTCACTTTGGATAGCGGCGTGGCTCGAGAAATTCTGCGGGTCGTTCGAGAATCCGGACTGGCATCGCCGGAACTGGAAGCGGCTGTGAAAGCATCCGGAAAGATCACCCGTCGCAAAACAATCAGCACGGAAGAACGCATGGCCTTGCTGACGCTGGCGAATACCGCAGCTAGCGCGGCCGAAGGGGAGCGTGTGTTTCGAAATGAAAAACTGGGGTGTCTGAAGTGTCACGCGGTCGGCGGCGCGGGAGGCAAAGTGGGCCCCGACATGGTCAGTCTCGGCGGTAGTGCTCAACCGGATTACCTGCTGGAATCGTTGTTGAATCCGAATGCGAAAGTCAAAGAAAACTATCACACGGTGGTCATCGAAACGACTGCCGGAAAGGTTTTATCTGGCGTACAGGTGAAGCAATCCCAAGAAGAAGTTGTCGTCCGCACGGCCAACGATGAATTACTGACCGTTGCCAGCAGTGAGATCGAAGAAATTTCACCGGGATTATCGCTGATGCCAGAAGGCCTGGTGGATGCGTTAACGGATCAAGAAGTTGCGGCGCTGGTGCGATTTCTATCGGAACTTGGCCGCACACCGGAATACACCATCAGTCGCCGACAGTTGGCTCGAACCTGGCAGGTGATGCAGGCCACGGACGCGGCTGCATTCCGCTTGCGACGAACCAGCTACGCCACCGCCGCGACGGACGACCCCGCGTATTCGTGGCAGCCAGCGTACAGCACCGTATCCGGCAATTTGTCCATGTCCGACGTGCCCGTTGTGGCGGTCCGAAATCGAGCTGCGGCGGGGACGCGTGGCGTTGGATTTGTCCGCTGTTTTGTGACGGTAGAAACGGCAGGCACGCTGAAGTTAAAATTTAATGGCGCACAGGGTCTTGAATTGCGAGCCAACGAATTACCAGTTAATTTCGTAGAAGACCGTGTCACGATCGACGTTGCTCCCGGAATCGTCAGACTCACGCTAACAATTGACCAAGCACAACGAACAACACCTCTGGAGATCGAAATTCTGCCGGGCTCCACCACTGTTGCCGGATTCCAAAACTAATGCTTGATCGAAGCCTAACAAGAACCTTGTTGATCATCGTCGGTTTATTGACGTGCGGATTTGACAATATGAACGATGAACAGCAGATCGTCCCGCCACCAGACCAGCAGCCTGCGCCGGAACCGGAACCGGAGTTGGAATCTGGGATGATGACGCTGGGTGGTCGGCAATTTTGGGGAGACCTCCGATTTTGTCACGGCTATCGAATTCAAAAGAATGTGATCACCGGCTATCACCGATTGCTAAACAGCAAGGACCAACGTGTCGTGGATGACACGTTTGCAGAGTGCCAATCGAAGCTTGAACAAGTTCGACTCGATCAGAAACTGCCCGCGATGTCAGGCAAGGCAGTGATTCTGATTCATGGACTTGGCCGCTCTTCCAAGTCGTTCTCCGGCATGGCAGCCGCGCTGTCGGAAGATGGCTACACGGTCATCGGATTTGACTACCCGAGCACTCGGATTTCCATTCCGGAATCCGCCGAATACTTGCACAGCGTGTTGGCTTCGCTGGATGATATTGATTCCATCGACGTCGTCGGCCACTCCATGGGTGGATTACTGTTGCGCGCCTACATCATGCAGTATCGGGAGCCGCGTTTTCGTCGGGCGGTGATGTTGGGCGTCCCCAACAAGGGGGCTCAGATTGCAGATTTCCTAAAACGAAACCCGTTGTTCAAAGCCGTGATGGGGCCCGCCGGACAGCAACTGGTGACGGGCAAAGATGGCCTGATCGATAAACTGCCGACGCCAGATTTCGAATTCGGTGTGCTGGCCGGCGGTAAGTCTGCCGCACGCGGCTATAACCCGCTGTTACCGGGAGACAACGACAGCACGGTGACCGTGGCCAGCACCCGATTACACGGAGCCACCGATTTCATTTTACTGCCCATCATTCATTCGTTCCTGATGACGGATAAGACGGCCATCGCCGCGACATGCAACTATCTAAACACTGGGCAGTTTGATCCTGCCCGAACAAAGCAGCCGATTTCACAGGACGACATTACGGTCGTTGAATAAGGATTGGCCGATCAATCACTTTCGGATTCTGGCATTCCCTCCTTCTAACGTGAGACTGGTGATATGGTCGTTCGATGTTCGGTTCTGTTTTGGGTGACGTCATTGACGTTGCCTGCAGCGACGGCTGATGAATCTTTGCCACCGTTGATTGAGGTCGCCGTGACAAGCACGCTGGATGGCGAAACGCAACCCGTTCTGTATTGGGCTCCAGACGATGCAACAACCAAGCCCACGGCGCTGTTTGTGTTTCTGCATTCTTGGAGCGGTGACTACCAACAGAACAACGATAAATGGCACAAACAGGCGGTCGAACACGGTTGGGTCTATCTGCATCCTAACTTTCGTGGAGTGAACAATTCCATCAAAGCCTGTGGTTCCAAGTTCGCTCGACAGGACATTCTCGACGCCATGGATTTCGCTCAGCAAAAATTCAACATCGACAAATCTCGCGTTTACCTCGCAGGTGTGTCTGGTGGCGGGCACATGTCGCTGCTGATGGCGGGCCATCATGCTCATCGGTTTTCCGCAGTGTCTGCGTGGGTCGGCATTGGCGAGCTGGCTGAGTGGCATCAGTTTCATGTGAAAGACGGTGTTGCCGGACGATACGCAAATATGATTCAGCAGTCCTTGGGCGGCGTTCCGGGAGACAGCCTTGAGGTCGACGCGGAGTATCGCGATCGTTCGCCCGTGTACCACCTATCGCGGGTCGGTGATCTGCCGGTTGATATCTATGCTGGCGTCAACGACGGACACTCAGGTTCCGTGCCCGTCCGACAGTCATTGATGTGTTTCAATGCGATTGCGGCCGCTTGTGAATCTGCGATGGTTTCGGAAGCTCAGATAGAGCAGCTGTGGATACGGCGAGAATTAACGGCTCCGCAAACCACCGATACTGCAGCGGACGAAGTGCTGGCACGGCCGATCAAGTTGCGCCGCACGACTTCGCAGGGATCAAGAGTCACGATCTTTGACGGCGGACACGAAAGTATACCGAAAGCTGCGGTGTCTTGGCTTCAATCGCAACATCGAATGACGCCGTGACGCGTCCTGAATGGCCAATCAGTTTCGGAAAACGGAAAACTGCAGTCAATTCGGGGGGAACAAAACAACGTCGATTAGAATTCAACCAATTGTTCGATTCCTGCACCGAACAACTGTTGAAATCGGCTCAGCCCACTAACATCCCGTTTCCAGCTGAGACTCGAAAAAGTATCTTCTCTTAAGCAGCCATCGCTATCACACAACATCTTGCAACTCATTGCTTCGCTCCGGAAAAAAACTATGAAACGATTTACGCTGTTCTCGTGCCTGCTGTTTGTGGCCCTGATTGGCTGTGCCAACGAAAAAGGCGATGCGGAAGTCGGGGCGACACTTTCTGAAGATACTGCGGAAGCCGCCGTTCGGAAAATTATGGAAGGCGTCAAGAACGGCCAACCTGTTGTGGCATGGCATGCACTGCCAGAAAGTTACCAGTCTGATGTGAACGAATTGGTGCAGACGTTCGGCAAGAACATGGATGCGCAAACATGGCAGCAGGTCACTGGCTTGCTGAGTTCTATACACAGCGTGTTGGATACAAAGCAAGAATTCATCTTCAACCATCCCGGAATCGCGGGTGGCCAAAATCCGGAGTCGGCAAAACAGGGCATCGTGCATGTCACTGGCCTGCTGAAGACGATCCTCGATTCTGCCGGCAGTCTCGACAAACTGAAGACGTTCGACGGTACGAAATTCATGGAAACGACGGGCGCCACAGTGGCGGAGCAGCTGTCCGCCTTGAAGGCCATCATCCCCGAAAACAGCGGCGCGCCAGTAGCCCTGATGTCATTTGGTGATGTGCAGGTTGAGACTGTTGAAGCCACCGATTCGACAGCGACACTGAAATTCGTGAAGGCCAATGGGGAAGCCGAAGAAACCCCGTTCGTGAAGGTCCAAGGCAAGTGGCTGCCGAAAGACATGGTCGACGACTGGGATCAAAACATGACGGAATCTCGCCAAGCACTCGCCGAACTTCCAAAAAAAGCAGCCGGCATGCGGATGCAGGTGATGGGTGTGGGCGGCATGATTGGTGGCATGTTGACACCACTGCAAAGCGCAGAGACGCAGGAGCAGTTCAACACCAGCGTTGACAATCTGGTCGCTGGAGCCGGAATGTTTCTGGGACCATTGATGGGCGGTGGTGGACCAGCAATGATTGAGCCCCCCGCGCCGCCGGAAAGCTTGGGAGATTCGTTTGGGCAGGATGCGGAGCGGAAGGATAAGCCACTGCAGCCGACCGGAAAGTAGCGGGGCTTGACGACACAACCGCCGTGTCAGTCTGTCGAAATTTCGATTCGACGTGGCTCGGTGCGTGCCGTGCGAGGCAACTCGATTCGCAACACGCCGTTGTTCAGTCGGGCGGAGATCTGTTCGTGATCGACTTCATCGCTCAGAATAAAGGATCGCAGGTAATCGCCGATCTGATACTCCTGATGCACGGCCTCCATCGGCTCCATCGTGTTTTCCACACGCCCGAACAACGCCAGTCGGTTATCCTGAACCTGCAGGTCCAGTCCTTCGGAATTGACGCCGGGGAGATCAGCGTACAGCACCAATCCTTCTGCTGTTTCGTAAATGTCAATCGACGGGTTCAGCAAAATTCGTGGAGCATCCGCCGCATCCTGCTCGCCGTCATTGCCGTCATTGGCGGCTGGCCGTGCGGGAGATTGAGTTCGGGTGATGTGGGTGTTGTCATTCATGATTCTGATCCGATTGCGTCGAGTTGCGCCGGGTTACGACGGGCCTTCCATCACAGGAATGCTGCGCGCGGCGGAGCCGGCAATTTTGGGTAACGTCACCTTCAGAATGCCCAACGCGTATTCGGCCTTCATTGCGTCCTCGTCAATGCGATCGGGAAGCTGCAGTTTTCTTTGCCACGCGCCCTGAAATCGTTCCTGCCGACGGAACGAATCGTCTCGCGCTTCTGGCGGAGCTTTGCGGAGTCCCTTGAGCGTTAACACGCCGTCGGCAGCGGTCACTTCAAGATCGGCCAATTCTACGCCCGGAACTTCCGCCGTCAGTACGTAGCGCTCACCATCGTCCAGCAAGTTGATCAATGGAAATCTTCGCGGCGAACGAACCTGCAAAGCAAGATTCATCCCCTGCAGCAATCGGTCGACTTCCCGTTCGAGATCTCTTAACGGGTTCCAGTGTTGTCCCCATCGGAAGACTGGCATTTGTCCGGCACTCCTGAATCCACATCGTAACCCGTCTTTCAAAATTTCGCGCAAGCAGCACTTGACGGATCCTTCACCGGAATGACTTACAGCATAGATTGTGCCGATGGCCGATAATTCCCATCCAGCAACTCAAAATCCTTGCCGCCTCGGCCCTAACTGCCTTGCTTCAAACGTGTTGCAGTGTGTCGCGTGGTGTTCATGAGGATTTCTGCGGGAATTGGAAACCTGCCAAATTTACACCCAATCGCCCTGCAGCATTGCCAGTTTCCGATGTCTGTCGAGAATTGCCGCTGCTTTCGTGACATCCTTCTTTGAGACAAAACATGTCAGACAAACCTTCATCTCACGCAGTCTACGTCGGCAGCTTCGACCCTCTGACCCTAGGGCACATGGACATCATTAAGCGTGGAGCGCGCATCTTTGAGCGGCTGACCGTAGGGATCGGTATCAACCCCGAAAAGCAGCCGCTGTTTGATACTCAACAACGCATCAACCTGTGTACAGCGGCGGTCAATCATCTTGGCAATGTTACGGTCACAGCGTTTGAAGGCTTGACTGTCGAATTCGTCCGGCAGTGCGGCAGCCGATTGTTGTTACGCGGTGTAAGAAGTCTGATGGATATCGATGCGGAATTCACGATGTCGCTGGCCAACCGCGTGCTGGATCGGGAAATCGAGTCGGTGTTCCTGATGTCCGGCGAACGTTATAACCATGTTTCGAGTTCATTGATCAAACAGATCGCCAGAATGGGCCAAGGAAATGTTCGCGAACGTTTGAAGGACTTCCTGCCAGAAGTCATCATCGATCCGCTGATTGCACAGATCCAAAATTAAACGCACACTCGATTCAAATTTTCAGGAGTTCTCTTCGTGGTCAAAACAGCTTCAACCATGTTACCGCTCGGCACAACGGCCCCGGAATTTTCGCTCACCAACGTGGACGGCAACCCGGTGACTCGCGGCGACTTTGCCGGCCAGCCGCTGCTGGTGATCTTTATGTGTAACCACTGCCCGTTCGTTGTGCATTTGCGATCAGAATTGGCAAAATTCGGCGATACCTATCTGGCAAAAAGTTTGGCCATGGTCGGCATCAGTTCGAATGATGTTGAGAAGTACCCGCAGGACGGCCCCGCAGAAATGAAGCAGGAAGCGGTTTCGGCGGGATACAATTTTCCATATTTATTCGACGCCGACCAAAGCGTTGCCAAGGCCTACAAAGCCGCCTGCACGCCCGACTTCTTTCTCTTCGATGCCGACCATTCGCTGGTCTATCGCGGCCAGTTCGACAGCAGTCGGCCCGGAAACGGAGTCGCAATCACGGGTGAAGATTTGATCGCGGCCTGCGATGCCGTTTTAGCGGGTCGAGAAGTATCGACAGATCAGAAGCCGGGTATCGGTTGCAACATCAAGTGGATCGCTGGTTCGGAACCGGACTACTTTAAGGGTGAGTCCGCAGTCTAGACGTTGTGGAAAACTCGGAACTGAATGAGCCGATCATTGCATCGGTCGTTCCGTTTTCCGCGAAGCCTGCCGGTCCTGTTTCAGTGCCCGTCGACAGGAACGCATGCGGGCGATTCCCAGACGATTGTTCAGGACGTTGAGTGCAGTCAGGACGATTTCACGCCCCTGAAACAACTCCGTCCCTTCAAACACTTTCCGGGTTTCATTCACCATCCCCTGCACGCCATTGACGTTCTTCAACAGACGCTGCAGCACGTCGGTTTCCTGAAGTTCCTGCCGTTTGATTTCTGCGGTCAGCTTTCGCTGCCGAGCTTTCGTTTTCCTGACCATGGCCCGCCTCAATGAGAATCAAGTTTCAACTGACTGCCCACCATGCAGATTACTTGCTGGCCAGTCGCTCGGCGTTTCTTGTTTCGGATTTCGACTCTGGAACCGCAAAAACCGCCAGCCAATATGGGTCGTGCTCAACGGTGCGTGAAACGAAACGGCGGCGCTGCAGTGCGAGGACAAACGTTTCGTTGCCGGCTGTCGTGAAATCGCATCGCGTCTGCCAGTGTTTCATTCTGCCAACATCATGGACAAAGAATGCCTCACAAAGTAGGACAAACGCTTATTCAACAACGCCGCGATCACCTTTCGCGGATGCGCGACATAAATCGAATCACCTCAGCTTCCAGTTCTGCCGGTACACTGCCAGTGACTTCGGCGATCTCCGCCAGTCGCTGGTCGCCGCTCATCGCTGTCAGCGGAATTCGCTGTTGTTGCCTGAGCATCAACTGATCAAAACCATCGCGATTGCTGCGGATCAAATACATGGTCAAGGCCCAGCTTTCCGCGTAGGCATCAGCCGCCTGTTCCGCAGAACTGAACGCGCTGTCAGACGACAGCAATGCAGAGAATGGCAATCGCAGGTTCGAACCAGACACCGTATTGCGAAAGCCGGGCAGGTGAGTTCGATTGGGTTCACCCGGACGACTCCAGATGAGCGATCCACGGCCACTGGCGGTTTCAAAGTACACCGCCAAACCTTCGGACAGCCATGTGGGGTTCGCAGCATAGCGAACCTGTAATCCGGAGTTGAAAGACAACTGGTGAACGGCTTCGTGAACGATTGTTTCGACTTGTCGCGGTCGTTTTTTGAGTTCGCGGATCACGTCTGAATTCGTACGGAACTCGCGATCTCCAGAAATTGCCGTGATCAGCATTTGGTTGTCGCGAATGGAGTAATATCCGGGCACATCTGTGAAATCTGTGTCTGGATGTTGCTGCCTTGCGAACTCCTGAAACACAGCGGACTCACGAAAGACCAACACCGGCAGCTTGGCAGACAGCGGACGCAGCATCACAAGCGAGTCTTCGAAGAGTTCGTAAAATTCGTCATGAACTTTCTCCAGCAGTCGTCCGCAGTAAGTGGTGTAGAGTTGCGATGCGTCTGAACAGATCACAAAATGTTCTGTGGTCTGCACGGCGAAGCCGGCCCCCGTTGCAGACACCAGACCGACAGCCATGTCATTTTCGGACAGGTACGCGAAGGCATCGCCCGTGGCGCTGATCTCACGAAACTGATCCGGCTGCAGCGGATACAGTCGCCCGCTACGGTCTTCGAGCAACAGACGACCGTCTTCCAGCTTCGCCAAGACGCGGCCGACGATTTCGTCGCGGCCGTCTTGGGTAGTTACCAGCTGCACTCGAACCGCTGCGTCCGCCTCGCCGTCAGCAGCTTGAGCATTCGCCGACACTGCACACGCTGTCGACAGGCACAGGCAACAAGTCAGCACCTGAGTGAATTCGAGAACGGAATGGCTGAGTTGTTGTTGCCACCTTGATTTTATCACGTTGCTGTCCTTCGTGTCATTTTGCTCGCATGAAGCAGGAGACCTTCCCATAGCGGCACGGCGCGAGCCCAATGGCACTCACTTTGTGCAGCTGGGCATGTATTTGTCGCCTTTCGCTCCGCGAAAGAAGCGTTACTTTCGCGGAGCGAAAGACGACTATCAACGAACCGAGTACCCTTGGGCGCAAGTCGGCTTGCGCCCTTCCGCGATTTCTTGCTTCCTGTTGCCGGCTGCTTACAGCAGTAATTCCGGAAGCTCGGCCGACCGACTGCCGGGCAGCGGTGGATTGTCCAGCGAACGGAAAGTGAAGACGGCAGAATATTTGGTTTTGTCAGAATGGTTTCTTGTCGCGGCGTGAAAACAGCGCGAGTGAAAGAACAGGACATCACCGGCGGAAAGTTCCGCCGTGACGGCCGAATCCAGCAGGTCTTGATTTTCGTCGATGTCGTCGCGCAGAAACAGGTTTTCATCCTGCTGATGCCGCAAGAATTGCATCGCGTGCGAACCGGGCATCAGTTGCAGACAGCCGTTGCTAAGCGTTTCATCACCCAGCGCCACCCAGACATTCACGAGGTTAGAATTCTGGAACGACCAAAACCGAATGTCCTGATGCCAGCCGGTGTCGCTGCTGTATTGTGGATGTTTGGTCATCACGCAATTGTGGTGAGCCAACGGCATGACGACTTGTGGCCCCAGCAACTGCTGCAGTCGATTCAGTAGGAAGGGTTCCTTCACCAGTTTCGAAAACACCGGATCACGGCTAAAGGCTTGTTGTAGTCTGCGAATGGTGCGACCACCGACGGCGTCCAACGACGGCGGCGCGCCTGGATAATTCACATCGGCTTCGTATTCGATATCGCCGTAATGAGCTTCGGTGTCTCGCCGAGTCACAGCCAAGATCGTATCGATGTAAGCCGACGGAATCAGACCCCGCTGAATGACATAGCCATCGCTGTGAAAATTCTCGCAGTCTTCGGGGGTGAACTTGTCGAGTGTGGTAGTTAATTCGATCATGGATGTCTCGTACTAAACGTCCGCCGCTTCGGCTCCCCGCCGACCCCAGCAATCCGTGATGCTGGATTCTGGCGCGAAGTTCGCAATGTTCAAGGCCGATTGCAAATTCGCGGCGGCTTTTCGCCACGAAGTGGCAGCGCGGCCTAGGATGGACGGCGACACTTGAAGCTCAAAAAGCTCGCTGGATTCCCTTTCGTCCGTTGGCCGTATCGGCGATGTAGGGCAGCCAAACCAGCACCACGCGTTGGACGTTGACGTCAGATTTGCGAGGCTTCACTTCTTCTTCCGTCAGTTCGATCAGGTCGGGGTCGAATTGATCCTGAATTCGCATCACCTCATCTTCAACCTCGTTGTTCAGGTCTTCTCGACGCACAATCAACGCCGAAAGTTCTTGTGCGGCGTGTTTGACGTCTTCGTTCTCTTTCGCGATCGTTCCAGCCGACCGAATCGCAGTGCCGGCTCGAGAGATGTTGGTTGAGCTACCCAGCTTTCTGCCAAACAACGCGCCGGCGATACTGGTGAAGATTGAAATTCCGGTCGACATTGTCTTCTGCGACCGCTGCGATTTTTCGCGATCCAATTTCTGTTCCGCTCGCCGAATCTGATCTTCCAGCGTGCGGAATCCCGAAGCGTATTTGGCACGCAGTTTTTCCACCTGCAGATCACGTTCTTCGCGCGCCACATGCCTCAGGCGAATCCGAAAATCTGATTCACTTTCTTGAGAATGCGATGCCGTTTTCAACGCCGGACAGCTCCAGATGGCTAAACGCCGTTCACGATACAGATAGTCCTTCAACGCCGATTCCCAACTGCTGTAAGACGTCTTCTGATTCAAGTCCGACGGCAGGTCTCGAAAAATCGCGTCGCCTTCGGGCTCAGTTTCTAAACGTGGCAGATCGTCTTCATCCCACTCGTCGGCTTCTTGCCACAGGTCGTGCGACATTTCGTCGTCTGCCAGTCGCAACAATGTGACGTCTTCCCATTCGTCGATGTCCTGCTTGGATGAGACCCAGCGCAGCCGCGCTTCGCCTAAAATCGCGGGGCGATAGGTTAGGCTGGATGTCGATCCATTGGTCGATTCTGTGGTCGATCCATTGACTGGGAAGAAATATTCTTCAATGCCAGGCGGAAGCATGGGGCGCGCCACGTCGTCGGCATCTTCCCGTTCTGCCTTCAGTCCGAACGTCGCCGCCACCGCGCCGGTGCCAGCTTGTTTTAGCGGTGTCATCAGCGTTTCGATTTGATTGCGCGAAATCGGGCCTCGCAAATACGACAGCGCCCAGCGTGTTTTGAAGATGACTGGCCGGTCTTCGTGGACGTTGTTCAACAGAAACACACGACTGCCCAGCCCTGCCAGTGTTTGTTCCATTTTCTGTTTGTCGAAGGCCGCACCATTGGTTGCAGCGACGCCTTCCAGCCCTTCCATGACGCGCATTTTATCGCGTTCTGTTTGCAGGCGGCCCAGAAACCAAGTGCCACAATTGGACAGCCCTTTGTAGTCGAGGTCGACGGGATTCTGCGTCGCCAGCATGCAGCCCAGCCCGTAGGCGCGTGCCTGTTTCAGCAGGGTTAGCATGGGCTGTTTGGAAGGCGGATTTGCCGTGGGCGGGAAGTAGCCGAACACTTCGTCCATATACAATAGGGCGCGGAGGCTGGACGTGCCCGCTTGGGCTCTCATCCACGCGACCATTTCGTTCAGTAGAATCGTGACGAAGAACATGCGTTCTGCGTCAGATAAATGTGCGATGGAAACAATCGCCACACGCGGTTTGCCTGCTGGCGTGTACAGCAGTTTCTGAATGTCCAGCGGATCGCCTTCGAGCCACGCTGCAAAACTGGGCGCCGCCAGCAGATTGTTCAGCGACATCGCCAGCTTGAAGCGATCCTTGGCCGGAAAGAAGGATTCCAGATCCAGAAAACCCACTTTGTCGAAGGGCGGTGCCTGAATCGATCGAATCAGCAACCCCATGTCGACATCGTTGCCGTCCTGCCATTGATGCCCCAGAATCGTAGACAGCAGAATATGTTCTGGACTGCTGATGGGATCGGCATCGATCTGCATTAAGGCCAACAAGCCAGAAACTGCGGACATAATTCGTTCTCGAAACGCTTCTCCGTCATTCAAAATTTCCGGCGGCGGGGCATTGAACGACCGCAACACCGTCAGCGGCCGACCAGCATTGCTGGCGGGCGTGTAGATCGCGACTTCTGCAGCTTCTCGAAACTTCCGGATGCGTTCCGGTCCTTGGCCCCAATCGTTCAACCCCTTGCGCCACGTGTCGGCGGTCGTTTTGGCGTATTCTGGCACGGTCATGCCCTTTCGAGTCGCGTCGGATGGATCCACCCACGGCTCGAACTCTTCCGCTGATAGATTGGGGAAGGTCAGCATCAGGTTTCCAAGATCCCCCTTGGGGTCGATGCAGATCGACGGAATGCCATCAATGGCCGCTTCTTCCAGCAACGACAGGCAGAGTCCCGTTTTTCCACTGCCTGTCATTCCCACACAAACCGCATGCGTTGTCAGATCCTTGGCGTCGTACAGGACGTCCTCTGTGGTGGTTTCTCCCGTTTCCAAGACGTGTTGCCGCCCCAGATAGAATTGCCCGAGCTTCTCAACAACTGCCATAATGTTTGTTTTCTGAGTACGTGATCAAGATCTGGGGTCGGAATTTTCCCGGAGCTTTGCGGATTTCAGCGGTTTTCACAACCGGTCGCCCGTGTTTTCGGCCTTCCTTGGCTATGCTGGCCCATGGAATACTTGACAGGTGGCAGCTTATTCGCCACTATCCTGCGGCTCGCAGGCACAAGTGATGTGTCGGGTTGAATTTACGCTAAGATGACCAAAGCGTAGGTGGTAAGCTTCCGTAGGCAGCTTTTTGACTGAGTTTGGGGATCTGCGGCTTGAATTGCGACTTCACTGTTTAAGCGATTCCTTTGCTCAATATCCGGCCTCAGTCGGTCGATCAGTTCAACTTCACTCGATTTCTGCGTTAGTCGTTGTCGCTTTGTTTGCGTGCTTCGACATTTCCTGACCACATCAATCGCTCAACGTACGCTCTGGATCTGACAATCATGGCAGTCCCAAAAAGACGACAATCAAAAACGCGGTCTCGCAAACGACGCAGCCACAATGCAGTAAAACCACTGCAATTGGCGCGCTGCTCGCAGTGCGGAACTTCCCTGCCGACTCACGTCATTTGCCCGACGTGTGGTTACTATCAGGGACGAACAATGACCGTTGACGACGAGGACTAGCAGAATGCGAATCGCGCTCGACGCGATGGGGGGCGATTTTGCCCCAGATCCGAATGTCCACGGTGCCATCGATGCGGTCGCTCAGACCGATGACTTGCATGTCATCTTGGTCGGAGACGCCGCTGTTCTCGAACCAAAACTCGAAGAAGTCCTGCAACAGCACGAGGGAATCGATCGCGCTCGTCTTTCCATCGCTGCCGCCGACGGTTTCGTGGGGATGGACGAAAAACCAACGCTCGCCTTACGAGCCAAACCGAATTGCTCCATCGCTCGCTGCTGGCAGCTCATGGCCGCCAAAGACGCAGAAGCCGTGGTCAGTGCGGGCAACACGGGCGCTGTGGTCGCCGCTGGACTCCGCACACGACTGTTCTTAAAAGGCGTCAAACGCCCCGGAATTGCCGTCACTTTGCCCAATCTCAAAGGGCACAGTGTGATGATCGATGTCGGAGCCAACCCGGCCTGCCGACCTGAACACTTGTTTCAGTATGCCGTGATGGGGCAGATTTTCGCCCGTGAAATTCTCGGCATTCCAGCCCCGCGTATTGGGCTGCTGAACATCGGCAGCGAAGAAGGCAAGGGCAACGACCTGTATCGTGGTGCGCATCAGATGATCGCGGAATCACCACTGAAGGATTCGTACATCGGCAATGTCGAAGGCCGAGGCGTCTATCAGGGCGAAGCAGACGTGCTGATTTGCGAAGGCTTCACGGGCAATGTGGTGCTGAAGGTCAGCGAAGGCATGGCCGAATTCCTGATGAAGACCGTCAGCAAGGCAATGTTGTCTGCTCTGGATGTAGAACGAGACAAGGCTGGCCAAGTATTGCACCAGCTGTCTCAAACATATCGCTATCAAGAATCCGGTGGCGCTCCTTTGCTAGGGATCGATGGCAGCTGCATTATCTGCCACGGCAGCAGCGATTCCGATTCTATCCGTAACGCACTGAAGATGGCGATGAAGCTCCAAGCTCACCACATCAATGCTCAGATCGTAGAACAACTGGCCGAAGCAGCGTTGGCCGCTTCTGAGTAGGTTCAGGAACGTCTTCATGTCCAAAATCGCTCTACTATTTCCAGGCCAAGGCGCACAGCACGTTGGCATGGGCAAGCAGCTTGTTCAGCAGTATCCCAAAGCTAAGGAGCTGTTCGATCAAGCGAACGAGATTCTGGGATATGACCTCGCGAAGCTGTGCTTCGAAGGTCCGGCAGAAGAACTCGACTCGACCATTTACAGCCAGCCCGCCTTGTTTGTCTGCAGTCTGGCGGCATTGGAAAAACTACGAGCGGACTCACCCGATATCGTGCTGGGCTGCGAAATGGCGGCCGGCCTGAGCCTCGGAGAATACACGGCTTTGGTGTTCTCTGGTGCAATGTCCTTCGAAGATGGTCTGAAGGTCGTGCAGCGACGTGGGCAAGCGATGCAGGCAGCGGCCGATGCAACGCCGTCTGGTATGGTCAGCATTTTGTTAATGGACCGCGACAAGGTTCAGCAGGTCTGTGACGAAGCCGCAGGGCACGGTTCCATCCAAATTGCCAACTTGCTGTGTCCGGGCAACATCGTGATCAGCGGTGTGAATGCGGCCTGTGTTCGAGCGGCGGAAATCGCCGAAGCATCTGGCGGGCGAGCGATTCCGCTAGCCGTGGCTGGGGCGTTCCACACGCCGATCATGAAGCCTGCGGATGATCAGCTGGCAGAAGTGTTGAGCACCACCGAAATCAAATCGCCAGAAATTCCTGTCGTGTCCAACGTAGATGCTGCCGTTCACACTGACCCGGAGGAAATCCGCAGCCTGCTGATTCAACAGGTCTTGCAGCCCGTGCGTTGGGAAGACTCCATCCGGCACATGCTCGACCAAGGCTGCACGGAATTCTACGAAGTCGGCCCCGGCAAAGTGCTGAAGGGCCTGATGAAACGCATCAGCCGCAAGACACAGATCACGTCGATCAGCGATTCCGACAGCTAAGCCGACACGGGTGTGGCAATCTTTTCGGGCATCAGTGTTAGCCGTTTGGACGCTAGCCTAGGCTGTTAAGAACGTGGTGTTGACAAGAAATTTAGTTTGCGCAGGTTTTGTTTCGGGCCATTCGGGTGGCACAACTTGCCGTCAGGCTAGCTGTGTTGCGTTAGCGATTGGAAACCTGTCTAACGGGTTCTTTACACAAACAACGCTGGCCATGGCTTGGACCTGCCAGAGCGGTTTCCGATGGCTGCCCCACTCAGGAAGGCTGCGCCATCCTGTGCCACCCGCCGGGACTGAATTGCGCAAAACAAAACTCTGTGCAACACCAAATTTTCAGCCTTACGCCTCTGATCACGGGTTCGTTTATCTTTCGCCATTACTGCACCACAGTCTAGTGAACATTTCGAGGACTGGAAATGAAGCAGTTCTTGAATCACTCTGTCCGATTGCTGGCCATGAACGCCTGCAAGGCAAGGCGATGCGTGTTGAACGCCAGATCCGCACCGGCAGCCTCTTCCGGAGGCAGAAACTTCCAGCCGTCGACTTCGCCCACTTGAGCTTTCATGCCGTCCAGAGTTTTGACGCGAGCGACATAGAAAAGGTCTGTCACCGGAGTCACAACTCCGCAAAATGCGTATTCGTTCGGAAAGGAAGCCAGATACTGGTACTCAAGGACCGCCAGATTCAATTCCTCTTCGACTTCCCGGAACAGTGATTCTTCCGCCGTCTCACCGGCGTCGACGAAGCCGCCAGGCAGTCCAAGTTTGCCCTTGCCAGGATCTTTGCCGCGCACAATAAACAGCATGTCGCCTGCGGGATCAACAATCAACGCCCCAACAGCTGTGTTGGGGCTGAAGTAGTGTGTGTAACCGCAAGCAGAAACACAGCACCGAAAAGGCTGTTGACCAGTCCGACCAGAATCAACACCGCAGCGCGGACAAAAACGCCAAGCGTCCCGAATTGGAATGGCTTCAGTCACGAGCTTCATTCGGCCAGTCCATGCTTCTTCATTTTACTGTAGAACGTGCTGCGAGGCATATTCATCGCTCGCGCGGCTTGAGCTTTGTTTCCCGATGCGGCATTCAACGCCGCCTGAATGGACTGTTTTTCGACAGTCGAATTCCTGCGGCGTAATTGAGTGGGTGAGGCAACTGGTGTTGTGCCATCTGGTGTTTTCTGTGCGGAGGATTCGTACGTTGGCCATTCGGCGATTGGCGATTGAGTGCTGTCAGCCGCCAATCGCATGGCATTCGCGCTGACTTCTCCGGGCAGATCCTTCAGCGTAATGATGTCTCCATCGGCCAACACCACCGCTCGCTCAATCGCGTTTTCTAGCTCGCGAATGTTGCCGGGCCAGCGATGCTGCTCCATCGCCGCCAACGCTTCCGGTTCGATTTGGCGAATCCGCTTGTCGGTTCGCTGCACCGTTCGGTTCAGAAAGAAGAACACCAATTCGATCAGATCTTCTCGACGGTCTCGCAGAGCAGGCAAGGTCACGCTGACCACGTTCAATCGATAATACAGATCTTCCCGAAATTCTCCGCTGGCAATCATGGCTTCGAGGTCACGGTTGGTCGCCGCGATCAAACGCACATCCGCCTTCACCGTCTTGTTCGACCCGACCGGCTCAAAGCATCGCTCCTGCAACACTCGCAGCAGCTTCACCTGAGTCTCCAGCGAAATATCGCCGATCTCATCCAGAAACAAAGTCCCGCCATTCGCTGCGTGAAATC
This sequence comes from Fuerstiella sp., assembly GCA_041688835.1. Classification (GTDB taxonomy): domain Bacteria; phylum Planctomycetota; class Planctomycetia; order Planctomycetales; family Planctomycetaceae; genus Fuerstiella. The sequence goes on along the minus strand of JBDNHJ010000161.1, from coordinate 57,640 downwards.
GACCTTCTTTGTCAGACGTCGCGCCCGTGAAGGCACCGCGGACATGCCCGAACAATTCGCTTTCTAACAGTGAAGGTGCCAAGGCAGCACAGTTTACACTCACCATGGCCTTGCCCGCACGATCGCTGTTGCGATGCACTACGCGAGCCAGTAGTTCTTTGCCTGTCCCGCTTTCGCCTCGAATCAAAACCGTCGCCGTACTGGCGGCCGCTTTTTGCGTCGTCTCCAGCACGTTCATAATCGCCGCGCTTTTACCGCGAATTTCGCCTCGATCCAAGCCCAACCCCGGAGCCTCAACCGCGCCTTCATGGGCGACTTCCTGCAGCGACGTCAGTTCTGCGCGCAAGATCGACAACTGCCGCTGTTGTTCGGCGATGCGGTCGACTTTGACTTCCAGTTCTGAACTCAGCTGCGCAAGGTTTTGGTTCGCTCGCGAACTGTGCAGTGCCAGAACAGTCATCTGCCCAATCGCCTGCAGAAACGCGCTGTCTTCTGGCGAATAGGCGACACCGTTGGTGCGTTTACTCAGCAGGATCAACCCATCGACCCCCAAGTCACCACGCAGAAAGCAGACCAGTTCGGCCGATTGATTGTGCAGTAGATTTTGAATCAAAGATTCATTTTCGGGTGTGCGAGTCGTTCGACGTACGACGATCTCAGAGCTCTCAGCTTCCGCCAGCAGTTCTGCCGGCAGGCTTGTGGGCGCTGTACTGGCAAGGTCGGCTCCGATCAGACGCAGTACGCCCGATGCTTCACGCACAAACATTGCGGCTGATGAGGCGTCCATTACGTCGCGACATGTGGCCAGAGTAATTTCAGCCAGCGCTGATGGGTTCGTTAAATAGCCTGAGGCTTGGTTTAGCTGCTTCAGTGTTTTATCCAGCTGATATTTTTCAGAGAAGAAACTCTGATCAACAATCGACAAGATGCGATCGCGGGCCCACAGAATGAACGTGATCGCCACGACCACCATCAGAAACAGCGACAGTTGCAAGAGGATGGATGAGTTATGCGACAACGCATATTTGCTGGTCGCTGCGGCACCTGATGCCAGCAGCAACGCGCATAGTCCTGTGACGGTGCCTGAGACCAGCAGATACCGGCGGCCACGAATCAGAATTTCATTTGCTAAAATCAGCCGATGCCGTAGCATTCCGTGAGCGTACGCAGCCATGAATAAACCGCTGGCCACGAACATCGGAAACTGCGCTTGGCCCAGTGCAAAGTCGGCTCGACGAAAAAACGCCAGCCATAACGTGTACGTGATTGGCACTGTCGCAGCGACAGAAGCGAACAGGATTCCTGAAGCTTGGCGACGCTCCACGGGGTTTTGAGTTCGCAACAGACTGGCGGCCAGCGACACAACTGTCATCGCAAAGTGGACACAGCTGATGCCGATCGCCGCCAGAATGACGATCCGCAGCGAATACAGTAGCTCAGCACAAACTCGCACGCTGTCGAACGCCAAGCCGCTAGCCTGAGCATTCTGAGTTAACCCGCCCGCCACAGCGACCAATTTTTGAAACACAGAAAACTGCTCCGGTGCAGCGGAAGCGCCGTTCAGAGCGTAGGCAGTCCAGTAGATAAAAGAAACCAAGATCGCGGCAGCGATCGACGGGCCGTAGATCAACCATGCCATCAGATTGTGTTTGGACTTCAGCAGAAAGTTTTCACGCGGAAATCGGCTAAAAAAGTCCAGCGTCACAGCTGGTAATAGGCACGCCGCAAAGATGAATGGCAGATTCAGCAGTGGACTGGCCGCCAAGATCCACCAATGGAATCCTCCCACGAACGCCGGCATGGAGGCGCTGCACATCAGGCAAAACACCTGAACCACGCGGTCTGAAGGACGTTGCCAGAATGCCGTCATGGCGACGCCCAAAATCATGAGCTGACACAAAAACCATAAAACGGTCAGCACAAAGCCCCATTGCTCCATGGGCTTGATGGGCACGTAGGCTCGAACAGGCGACTGACCTTCCTCTTGCTGAGGTCGATTCAGGATCAGCTTCACCATGCGGATCGGAGATTTATCCGGATTGTTAATTTCCACCAAAGGGGGAGTCGTCTTATTTTCTGACGGGTCGGCTCCTGCGTGCAACATGCCTCCGGGAGGAATTTCGGCAGAACGCAGGGCCGCTAGGTGATGGACGAACAGCAAAAAATTGCCGGCACGTTTGCCGCCCATTTCACTTAACCATTGTCCCTTCAACACTCTTTCGCCAGAACATTCGTCTTCTTCATGAATGAATTGCGTGACCTGCAATTCGTCAACTTGGGCGCTCATGGGCAACAGACACCGCAAACCGATGTCGGGAAAGGTGGCCACATACCAAATGACGATCAGGCAGTACGTGATCGAAGCCACAGCCGTGATTGTCACTGCTAAGCGTGGTTGCTCTGGATTTTCCCGGTTCGGTAACATAGTTCGGCGCTGACCTTTGCCGAACAATAGGTGGTCGGCGCGCTCGATTCAACTGTTTCGGCGCTTGTTTCGGCGCTTTCGGCGCTGTTGCTCAATCTGTGTTAACCCAATAAATCAGGATAAGCCGCCGTTTCGGGAACGTTACGTCAATCTGAAGTGTTTGGCACGCGACGTGCATTATGGACAAGTCCCAGCCAGCCCTTCGGTGCGGTTGAGATGTGTTGAATGAGATTTCTCCGACGGTCGTCACCCAGCCGCCCTTGGATTTCCCCAAACCTCTTCTCATTCATTCCCCCACTCTCAACACCCAAGGGCTGTTTTTATGCGCGGAACGCATGAGGCGGGAAATCTGACGCTCGGCGGTTGCGGCAGGCGCACAAAAACTGGGCCGTTCGACTGTCGACGAGTGGCTTCCTGATCGCCATAATGTAATGGCCGCAGCCCGCTTTCTGGAATCTTGCGGCCGTTTCCTTCCAATAACGTGTTCAGACTTAGAGGACAGACGATGTCGCTGCCAGTGGTTACTCCCGGTGAAACAGATGCTTACGAAGATCCACTGGACCTGATGAATGAGATTGATGAGTTAAAGAAAGAGAAGGACGCGTCCATCATGGCGCACTTCTATGTGGATGGAGAAATACAGGACATCGCGGACTACACGGGCGACAGTCTAAAGCTGGCTCGCGACTGCATTGAGGTGAAGACGAGCACGATCGTGTTTGCCGGGGTTCACTTTATGGGGGAATCCGCCAAGATCATGAATCCTGAAAAGCGGGTGTTGATTCCCGACATGCTGGCCGGCTGCTCTTTGGCAGACAGTTGCCCGGCGGATCAGTTGCAGATGTTTCAGGAACAAATGCGGGCTGAAGGGCGGAAGTTCGATACCGTGGCCTACATCAACACTACAGCCGCAGTCAAAAGTCTGTGCGACTGGATTGTCACCAGCGGCAATGCGGCTGAAATCATCGATCGTGTTCCCAAGGACCGTGAGATCCTGTTCGTGCCCGACCAGCATTTGGGTCGCTATCTGATGGAGGTTTCAGGCCGAAAGATGATTCTGTGGCCGGGATCCTGCATGGTTCACGAAGTCTTCAGTATTCAAGACCTTGTGCGAGCCAAGCGCAGCAACCCCGGCAGCGTCGTGATTGCTCATCCCGAATGTCCCCAAAATATTCTGGAAATCACGGACTTCATTGGTGGCACAGAAAAAATGCGGCAGCATGTGATGTCGGTGAAAGAACCAACGACATTTTTGGTGGCCACGGAATCCGCCATGATTCATGCATTCCAGAAGTCGGCCCCTCAGCACAACTTTATTCCAGTGCCGGGCATCATGACTTCCACCGGTGAAACCTGTGCCTGCAATCGTTGCCCTCATATGGCGCGCAATACGCTGCAAAAAGTCCGTGACTGCCTGAAGAACGAAGCACCCGAAATTGAATGGCAAGACTATTTCCAACAGGCTCGAGCCGTCTTGGACAAAAGCCTGCTGAAGTAAGCTAGTGGTTTGTCACAGCTTATTTTGAGGGTCGGGAAAATGTCGCTCGGTGGTCTCCACCGTGATTTCTCGGCGGAGACCGCCGAGCTACAAAAACCGAACCCCAATTTTTGATACTGACAGACCGCTCGAACGACCGTTTCCTGAAATCGATCGCCAGAAGAGAATTGAACAGATGAAGAAGAACGCCGTGAAGGCAGCTTTGGCCGCCGGACAGTCGTCGGTGGGAACATGGCTGTCGTTTGGGGACGTGTTTACGGCTCGCTTGATGGCACGTGTGGGGTTTCCATGGCTGACGGTGGATTTGGAACATTCGCCCATCGACTGGCAGATGGCGTCCCTGATGTTTGCCACCATCGCAGATTCCGGCTGTGTTCCGCTGGCTCGAGTTCCTCGTGGCGATCACGACATGATCAAACGCGTGCTCGACGGGGGGGCCATGGGCATCGTTGTGCCGATGGTCAATACGGTCGAAGAAGCTCAACTGGCAATCGCGGCGGCAAAGTATCCTCCCTGCGGCAATCGTTCGATTGGTGGCAGCATTCCGGCTCTGAACTTCGACACCACAGCTGGCGAATACTACAAGCATGCGAACGACGAGGTACTGGTGATTCTGCAAACGGAATCGCCGCAAGGCGTAGACAATGCGGAAGAAATCTACAGCCTGCCCGGCGTCGACGCGATCTTTGTCGGCCCCAACGATTTGTTCTGGCAGATGAAACCAGCAGACGGTAGCGACCCTTCGCCAGCAGAATTCGAAGCGATGCTGCAGCGAATCCTAGCCGCTGGCAAAAAAACGGGCACACCGGTTGGCATGCACACTCAGTCAGTCGAAGAAGTCCAGCTGCGTATCTCAGAAGGCTGGCAGTTTTTGGCGCTGCAGAGTGAACTGAAAATGATGGTCACGAAGGCGCAGGAAAACGTCGCTGCGCTGGGGATGTCAGCCGCGGATGATCTGGCGCGATACTAGCCAAACGACGCCTGTTCGATGAATCGCAGATTCGTCATTCGTTATTTGACACGATGCCGGTGCTTCAAATAGCAAATACATTCTTGATGTTTAACCCGTAGTCGTAGACTAGGTTTTCCGGCCTAGTCTGCGACCACGGGTGAAACGATTGACGGCTCATGCGTCCCCGCACGCGGTCTAATGACAAATCCCCCGCATCCCGTTGCCGCATCTCCACCGTTCTCACGTTCCTTGCTAATTCGTCCGGACATCATCCAGCGCTTTTAGCTTGAACATTTCCGAAGGAACGTGCTGTTCTGCCATCATCGCTTCTAGCTTGGCAACAACCTCTGGATGATCGGTCGCCACGTTCTTGGTTTCGCCAATATCGCTCACGATGTTGTAGAGTTCGGTGTTGATCTTTCCTTTCGACAACTGCTGGCGGACGGCCTTCCATTCTCCGACGCGAATCGTTTGCTGTCCGCCATAGCCGCCGAACTCGCGGTACAGAAACTCACGTTCAGGCTGTGGCTGCCCCACCAGAGTGGGCATCAGGCTGATACCGTCGGTGTTTGCCGGAGCTTTCGTCTTCGATCCGATAGCCTCCAAGATAGTGGGCATCCAATCTTCGAAGCCACTGACGAAATCGCTGTCCGAACCAGCCGACACCTTTCCTGGCCAACGCACAATCGTGGGAACACGTACTCCGCCTTCATACAACGAACCCTTCAGTCCTCGCAATTCCCCCACGCTGTTGAAGAAGTTGAAGTCGACTTCCAGGTCAAGATGCGTGGTGCCGTTATCGGAACTAAAGATCACCAGTGTGTTGTCGGCTAGTTTGAGTTCGTCCAGCAGATTCAGAACGTTTCCGATGTAGCGATCCATACGTGTAATCATGGCGGCATAGGCGGCTCGCGGCGTAAAGTGCGGCGTGTAGCCATAGCCCTTCTGCTTGGTGAATGGCGGATCTTTCCAGCCGAGTTGCAAATAGGGTTGCAGCTCTTCGTCCGGTACATGCAGGGCGACGTGAGGAATCACAGTTGGGTAGTAGCAGAAGAACGGTTCTTCTTTGTTGGCCTGAATGAACTTCAGCACTTCCACGTTGATTCGATCGGGTGCGTAGTCGGTGCCTTTGAACTGGTCGTAACTGCGAGGATCGGTTATGTCATCGCCCTCTTTGAAGTTGGCATGGCCATCAACGGCTGGAACATTGTTGAGTTCAACACTGCCACTGTCGCTGCGTAGAAATGAGGGATAGTAGCTGTGAGCGTGCGACTGGCACAGATATCCGAAAAACCGGTGGAACCCTTGGCGGTTCGGGTGTCCGCTAGAATCCGGTCCTCCCAGCCCCCATTTGCCGAAGCCACCGGTCACGTAGCCCTCGGCCTGCATCAATTCTGCCAACGTCACTTCTTCATCCGGAATCGGCTGCTGCCCTTCCGGTGGCGTCGACTTGTTATTTCTGACAAACGCGTGACCCGGATGCTTGCCGGTCAACAACACGCAGCGCGATGGGGCACAGACGGCGTTGCCGCAGTAGTGTTGCGTTAGCTTCAGGCCTTCATTTGCGAGGCGATCAAGGTTCCGTGTTTTGATCAGTTGCTGTCCGAACGATCCGGTTTCTCGATAGCCAAGATCGTCGGCGAGAATAAAGATCACGTTGGGACGTTCGGCGGCCCTGCTAAGTGCGGGCATGGCAAACAATATTGCCAGCACGAAAGTGGCAGCATCAAAAGGTCGATCGTACATCACTGCGTTTCTCCTCGTAGGTCACGCTCCTGCGTGACGTGTGAAAGCGACACCAATTGTCTTCCGCGACAACATCAAACGTAATCGTGCAGGAGCATACCCTACTCAGATTTATCCAGCGAATCGATCAATGTGTTGATTTTCTCTTTCAGCCGCTGGCCCGTCGCTTCTTTCATGATCTGCCGCAGATATTTCAACGCAGATACCGGGTGACGCTTCGACAGCAGCTTGGCTTTCTGAAAGCGGATTTTCCAGACTTCCGCTTCCATCATCTGTTGAGCGTCTTTGTTACGTTCTTCCGTTGCCGCCAGATCCAGCTGCTTGGTCAACGCATTCAGCAGCTGCGTCTTGTCGGCCTTGGGCAGCGCGCAGTCTTCGATTTCTGCAACCACGCGTTCGTATTGTTCGATCACTTGAGCAATATGGTTGAACGCAATCTCGCAACTGCGCATCACGCTGGACTGCAGCGCTTCTCGAAACTCACGCGTGGCCTGCGCATTCGCGGCGCGACCGGATTCTTTTTCGAACAGGTAGGTGGCCTGCAGTCGAGCTGTCATGCGAGCTCGTTCTTCGTTCAGCTGCTGCTTCTTGGAAATGGCCTCAGTCGCCGAGCGCCGCGCTTTGTTCAGCTGCCGTCGTTCTGAAATCCGCAACAGCGTTTCTGGAGCGTAGTGCGCAACGCTGCGGATCAGTAACGTGAAACCACCAACAACCACACTGACCGCCAATAGAATCGTGCCTAACGTCAGAATTCCGTTACGAAATGTCTGCCAACGAAATCCGTGAACTCGTTCTCCCAGTGCGTAAATGACCACCAGAAACAGCAGCACAAACAACAGGCCCAGCAGACCAAAGCTGAAGTGGCCGACGTGTTTGGCGTCGTTGTCGCGGAGTTTGGTGAAGTCAGAAAAGTCGTCAGGCATCTGCGGTCAACGAAGCGGAGATTTCAGATTTCAGATTTCAAATCGGTATCAGTCCAGATCGTACTTCGCCACGATCGTGTCTTCTTTGATCCGTTCGAGCGTGCGTTCGAAGTTTGAGAGAATATCTTGAATCAGTCGATCCTTCATCACTTCCGGAATCGACGACGACTTGGCCTTGTCCAACGCAACAGCCGCCGATTCATAAGCCCGCTGCAAATCGCCGTTGCGTGAGTCCAGCCGAGTTAATTCCAAAGCCCGAACGGTGGACTGCACGTAGGTCTTGATCGATTCGGCCACTTCCACGGACTTCGCGTCCCAGAACGCTTTGCTCTCGCGAATCGCGGCGTCCGCTTTGTGGCGGATCAATTCGATTTCTGTTTCGTACGTCGTCTTCGCTTTTTGCAGCTCGTGAGCCGATTCAGCATTGCGAAGTTTCATGCGGCTAATGACGCCCATCTTTTCTTCGGCGTATTGTTCGGTCAATTCGCCAGCGGGTTCGGGCGAGACTTCGATCACTTCGGCTTTCACTGGTAGAGTCCGTTGAACTTCGTCACGCTTCTTGAACGCTCGCTCCAGATGAGAATTCAGATCGTCGTTTTGCTTTGCCATGAACTGGCTCCGAGTAGAAAGACATAACGGGCGAACTAGACCAAGCACGCCGTGGCACAGTGTAACGCTCAGACGACGCAGTTCGTAGTCCGCAGTATTTTCGGCGAATTTTTGGGGAGCTTCACTTCCGATCCGATCGTCAGGCGATGGAATTTTGGCGAGTCCCACGACTGCGTTGTGCTCCGGTCGTTAAAAGCGACGTCCTCTGAGAATCGTTCAGCGTCTTTGGGGAGACACTGTTTTACTGAGTATCCATTGGCGATTCGAACCTGCACAGCGTACCATGGTGGCCCCGCCCTTTTCGAGCAAATGTCCCGAGTGCCCGCCCTATGACATCCTCTAATCACATTTTCGCAACCGTCGTGACCTGCATCACGGCCGCGCTGTTTTGTGCGGCAAGTACAGCCGACGAATCAAGCCACTCGCCGGACCAGTTGCACTTTTTCGAAACGCACATCCGGCCACTACTGCATGCTAAGTGCGTGAAGTGTCATGGCGAAAGTCAGCAAAAGGGGGAACTACGACTCGATTCCTTGGAAAACCTGTTGCAGGGTGGCGAATCCGGGCCGGCCGCTGTCGCCGGCCACGCTGCTGACAGCTTGATGCTGGAAGCCGTGCGTTACGAATCGTTCGAAATGCCGCCCGACAAACCCTTGTCCGCCCAAGAAATTTCGGCTCTGGAAAAATGGATCGCGGACGGCGCGGCTTGGCCGAGCGTCGACGGCAAATCGGTGCGATTGAGTGGTGCGGCGTTTTCGGAAGAAGAACGGAACTTCTGGAGTCTGCAACCGGTGACTCATCCCGCACCGCCGCAGTCAGACAGTGACTGGAACCAGAACGCCATCGATCAATTCGTCGCCGCGAAACTTGAGGCGCAAAACATCACGCCGGCGCCGCGTGCGGATGCTGAAACGCTGATTCGCCGACTGTATTTTGGCCTTCTGGGAGTCCCACCCTCACCGAGCGAAATCGCCGAATTCACCTTTCCGGTTGAAAATCGTGAATCGGAACGTCCGCATCCACAGGCTCAAATTTCTGAACTCGTCGACAAACTGCTCAACGATCCGCGCTACGGTGAACACTGGGGGCGCTACTGGCTGGACATCGTGCGCTATGCCGAATCCGATGGATTCCGCGCGGACAGTTACCGTGACGACGCTTGGCGTTATCGCGACTATGTGGTGAACGCTTTTAACAACGACAAACCGTACGATCAATTCGTCCACGAACAGCTCGCCGGCGACGAATTCGCTCCGGACAAGGCGGAAGCCTTGGTGGCCACGGGTTACCTGCGAACCTATCTGTACGAATACAACCAGCGAGATGCGCGAACGCAATGGCAGGATATTCTGAATCAGATCACCGACGTCACGGGCGAAGCGTTTTTGGGCCTTGGCGTCGGTTGCGCCCGCTGCCACGATCACAAATTCGATCCGATTTTGCAGGAAGATTACTACCGCCTGCGAGCCGCGTTTGGCACGATGATCCCGCGCGACGACATCGCAGCGGCTGATGGTTTGGATCGACAGCGTTACCAAAACGAACGTGCTGACTGGCTGGCCAAAGGCGGCGAGCTTCACGCCGAACTGCAGCGGTTGCAGCGGCCTTATCTGGATCGTGCGGCGAAAAAATCGATCATTATGTTTCCTGAAGATATCCAGGTCATCATGGCGAAATCCGAACAGCAGCAAAACCCACTGGAGATGCAACTGGCCGATCTTGTGAATCGTCAGATTCTGTTTGAAGAAGAACGTGTCAAATACAAAGACGACGACAAAACACGGATCGACGAACTGCGGAAACAGATCACCGCACTGGCCGGGCAGGAACCATCCCGGCTACCCACCGCTCTGACCGTGGCCGATGTCGGGACCGAACCGTTTCCATTGCACATTGGCGGCAATCAAAAACGCAAAGCTGTCACTGCTGGGGGACTTTCCATCCTCGACCCCACACCGTTTGCGGTGCAACCCCTGCCAGCATCCACGGGACAACGCTCCGCCTTAGCCAGCTGGATCACCAGTCCCGACAACCCACTGACGGCTCGAGTGATCGTGAACCGAATCTGGCAACAACACTTTGGTACAGGTCTGGTCGAAACAGCCAGCGATTTCGGCAGTCTGGGCGGACGTCCCAGTCATCCGGAACTGCTGGACTGGCTGGCGTCTGAATTTATCACTCACGGCTGGAGTATCAAGTGGCTGCATCGCCAAATCCTGACATCGGCGACGTGGCAGATGTCGTCGTTTCATCCCGATGCAGCGGCGGCAGAAGCGGTGGATCCGAGTAATCGTTTGCGGTGGCGGTTTAGTATTCGCCGTCTGACGGCAGAACAAATCCGCGACGCGATGTTGGTCGCTTCTGGAGAACTGGATGAAAAACACGGCGGCGTTTCGGTGGCTCACAGCAGCCTGCGACGATCCCTGTATCTGAAAGCCATGAGAAACACGCCCGAACCGCTCATGCGTTCGCTGGATGGCGTCGACGGCCTGAACAGCATTTCCAAACGCAGCACCACCACCACACCGACTCAGGCCCTGAACCTGATGAATGGAGATTGGGTGCGAAAACGTTCGATCGCGATGGCGAAGCGGACGCTGAAGTCTTCGCAGGATCATGACCCCACTCGAATTGTGAACGCGGCCTTTCAGTTGGCGGTGGGCCGACACGTCGAAGCCGACGAAATCCCGATTGCCGTGAACCTGATTCAGCAAACTCTGTCCGCCAACGAACCGCAGACGAAAGCTCAAACCCAAACCTTCGGTTCATTGGCAGAAGATTCGGGAGACTCCGTCACCATCGGAAAATCCGGGCTGCCAACTCTGGCGACGGACGGCAATTATCCGGCCATCACAGCCCCGTTTACGTTCGTGGGTATCATCAAATTGGATTCGTTGTACCTCGACGCCACCGTGCGAACGATCATTTCGCAGTGGGACAGCAACAGTAAAAATCGCGGTTGGGCGATCGGTGTCACCAGCGAAAAATCGGCGTATAAGCCTCGCAACCTGATCCTGCAGGTTGTGGGCGACAGCGGTTATGAAGTCGTCGCCTCAAACCTGCGTCCGGAATTGGACACGCCGTATTTTATAGCAGTGACTGTCGAACAGAGCCCAAGTGGGACAGGCGGCAAGGGCAAGGGCAAGGGCAAAGCCACGTTCTGGTTGCAGTCGCTGGACATTAAGTACGGCCAACTGCAAACAGTGGAAGTGGAATTCAAGACGGCCAAGGGCATCACGGGAACATTTCCTGTTGTGCTGGGCGGTCGCGCCAAACAGAAAGCACATCGGTGGGACGGGCAGCTCGATCAAGCGGCTGTGTTTGATCAGGCAGTCAACGCCGAGACGGTTGAAGCTTTGTTCGCGGCCCGGCTGGCATCAGAGATGATTGAAGAACAAACGCCGCTGGCGTTTTGGGACTTCGAAAACACCGCAGCAAGGACAGCCGATGCCACGCAGCATGGACACGACCTGAGATCCGTGGACGAGGCAACACAACAGCCGTTGGAAGCAGCGGTTGCGGAATTGTGTCATGTGCTGCTGAACTCAAATGAATTTGTGTACATCGATTAGTGAGTGGTCGTAAGATCCGTAGAATTTCGGTAGCGATTCGAACGTACCTGCCCGTTGGGTCGGCTTAAACAGGGATGCCATGATGAATAACCAACACTCCAGACGCGAAATGTTGTCCACGGCAGGAATGGGATTCGGCGCTCTGCCACTGGCGGCGATGCTATCTCAAGAAACCCGCGCCGGTGTCAGCCCCACGGCCGCTCAACTGTCACACAGGGCCAGCCAAGCCACCAGCGTGATCTTTCTGTTTATGGAAGGTGGTCCGAGTCACATCGATTTGTTCGACCCGAAACCGCTGCTGCGAAAACTGGCAGGGCAATCCTTACCGGATTCCTTCGACAAACCTGTGACCGCGATGGGCGAAGTCAATTCGCCCTTGCTGGCCGACAAACGCCAGTGGGCTCAACACGGACAAAGCGGGCTATGGGTTTCTGACTGGATGCCTCACACCGCAAAGTGTGTCGACGATCTGGCGGTCATCCGTTCGTGTTGGAGCAACGGCATCAACCATGCCGGCGGTGTGTGTTCGATGAATACCGGCTCGCCGATTGCCGGTCGTCCGTCGCTGGGAGCTTGGGTGACTTATGGCTTGGGCAGTGTGAACGAAAATCTGCCGGCATTCGTCGTGATGCAAGACACCACATCATCTGTGGTGAATGGTGCTCGCAACTGGGGCACCGGCTTTATGCCAGCGGTGTATCAGGGAACTCCCTTCAACACATCTGGCAATCCGATTTCGAATCTTTCACGGCCTTCAGGCGAAGACGAGGCAGCTCAGACACGCAAGCTGAACATGCTGGACTTCCTGAACCGCCGCCATGCCGCAGCGCGCCCGCAGCAAACCGAACTAGAAGCTCGCATCGCAGGCTATGAACTCGCCTTTCGCATGCAGTCATCGGCACCGGAAGCCGTAGACTTGTCAGCGGAAACTGCCCAGACCCAATCGATGTACGGCATGGATCACAAAACAACGGCGACCTTTGGTCGACAGTGTCTGCTGGCGCGGCGTATGGTTGAACGCGGCGTGCGGTTTGTGCAGTTGTATCACGGAGCCGGCAGCAAGTGGGATTCGCATTCTTCGATCGAAAAGAATCATTCGTACCTGTGTGCTCAGACCGACAAATGTGTGGCTGGCTTGCTGCAGGATCTGAAGCAGCGAGGATTGTTAGACACAACGCTGGTGGTTTGGGGCGGTGAATTTGGACGCACGCCGATGAGCGAAAAAGGCGACGGCCGCGATCACAACCCGACCGGATTTACCATGTGGATGGCTGGCGGCGGAGTCCAAGGTGGACGAACAATCGGCAGCACCGACGAACTGGGCCTGCACGCTGTCGAAGACCGCCTGCACGTTCACGATTTGCACAGCACCATTATGTGGCTACTGGGACTTAATCATCGCGAAGTTGTGTACTACGACAAAGGCCGCCCTGAACGCATTGATCAAAACGAAGGTCATCCCTATACGGGGATCGTCGGCTGAAGTTGCCGATGGTGCTACCCCGAATTGATCAGTCCCCCCGCAGCGTAGCGAGCGACAAGCTTGTACGGTTTCGCCAGATCAGCGTTGTCGAAAATTAATACGTGAGGCAGTCGCTGGATTGCAAGGACTAGGTTCGTTCGAGTTCTGTCAAACCGCTCTTGGAGTTTCTCATCTGAAATGTTGTGGCCCCCCTGTGCAACTCGCATCGAGACGCGTTGGATACTGGATTCCAGTTCGATGATCTGAATGAATATTAGGACGAGCTCGAATCCTAATTCTGCAACGTGCTGCAGAAACTGCACCTTGTCTCCAACCGGGTCGGAAAATACCGTTTCAAAGATGAAACTCTCACGCCTAGCAACCAGTGTATTACGAATTGTCGCGGCCACATCGGCTGCGTCGTAGGCACTGATCCGCAGTTCTTCGGCGATAATATCGGCGTTGATAAACCGTAAACCAGAGTCAGCAAGATGGGTTTCGTAGAACGTCGTTTTCCCTGATCCATTCGAACCTGCAATCGCGATCACAATCGGACGCGAATCCAGTATGCTGAAGTTCATATCAAGACTCGGCGACGAAAACGCGGTTCACGAATCGCCCGATGGTTCGAGTCCCGTCTTCACTGATCCGACACAGCAGTCCGCTTTCTCCCGCGACAGATTCGAAATGTGGAAACGGACGTTTATTCAGATACTCGTGAACTTTCTTGCGTCCTTCGTCAGTATCGACCGCAGCGATCGCGGCTGAGATCGGTCGTTGTCCGGCCTGCCGCAATGCCGCAATTCGGTCACCTCGCAGCAACGGCTCGATCGACCTGCCCAGCTGTGCCCAGAATTCAATCTGGCCAGCGATGGAACGATCCGATAACTCGGAGGTCGCCCGAGCATCGCACACAAGTTCATCGGAAAGTTTCACTGGTTGACTCATAGACTCAGGGTAGCATTTTGCTACCCAAAGTCAAGTTTCGCGGGTTTCGGCAGCGTATTTCAGTCGTCGACACACCTGATTAGGTTACGTGATTTCGGAGCGAGTGCTTATTCGTCAAAGGCGTCCACGATGTGCGTGTGATCTCGCAGGTGCTGTGAACAGTAAGCGACGTCGCTGGAGCATTTGCTGCAGTACCGAAAATCTTCATGCGGATCGGACACGTCGGTGATTCCACAGGTCCCGCATTTGTGCAGATATTCTGGTGGCCGTTCGGAGAACCGTTTGGCTTGGCTCAACATTTGTCGCTGTCCGCTGGTGATTCGATAGCGGATGTCAGATCCAAAGAAGATCAGAAAGTTGAGCACAGACGCTGCGACTGACAGCCGAACTGGCCAAGGACTGAAAAGAAACGTGACCCCCAAGCCAATCCAAGTCAGCAAGGCGAACCACTTAATTCGCACAGGAAAAATGAACATGATGTTCAGCACGAAGTTTGGATTCAGCCAAGCGAATGCCAAAAAGACGGTGCCTTGCAAGAACCAATTGGAAGCCGGCCATTCGGGAGTCAAGAATGCGACTGCGACCGTCGCGAAGTAGCCAATCAGTAAAAACAGGTTGTACTGGAATCTGCCCCAGTATCGTTCCAGAGCCGTGCCCATCACGTAGAACAAGTACCAGAAAAAGAAAGCCCACAACGGCGAATCGCTCGGAGGCGTGATCAGAAAAGTCAACAGTCGGAAGACTTCTCCAGCGATCACTTCTTTCGGGACCAGCCACATTCTGTCGGCAAACAGGGGATTCGACTGCACGATCACGAACGCCGCCACCTGAGCCATAATGAGGTAGACCGTGAGATTCGGTATGGCGAATCTGCCGAAACGTTGTTCAAGAGTTCTGATCACGCGACATTCCAGTAACGACAAACGCTGTGGCCCACTCTCTCGTAGGTGAGGCCGATGATACACGCAGAACAAGCCCACGTTCTGTGTTGTGACTGATGGCGTGGTTGCTTGAAAAGCTGGACCACTGGCATTGATAACTTCCATCTCTGTATAGTAGTCCCACAGGCCAGCACCTGTTGATTTCCTTATCTTTACTCAAGAATCTTCAACATGCGAACCATCTTTTGCCTGTTCTTCCTTGTCGTAGCGACTTTTGCAAACGCGGCCGATCGCCCCAATCTGGTGTTCATGATTGCGGACGACTGCACCTATCTGGATCTGGAAGTTTATGGTGGCCAAGCGAAAACACCGCATCTGAACAAACTCGCCACCGAAGGCATGCAGTTTTCTCGCTGCTTTCAAACCGCTCCGATGTGCTCACCGACCCGACACAATATTTACACGGGGATTTATCCGGTGAAATCCGGAGCATGGCCCAACCACACCTGTGTGTACCCGGGCACAAAATCGATCGCTCATTATCTGCAGGACGCCGACTACCGCGTAGCGCTGTCGGGAAAGACGCATATTGCACCGCAGGAATCGTTCCCTTTCGAATACGACGATGACTTTCGCAGCGGCAAGGTTGAGCAACCGAATCCGTTTCCAGCGATCGAAAAACTCATCACCGAATCGAAAGCCGCCGACACTCCGTTCTGCCTGTTTGCGTGTTCCAACGAACCACACACGCCCTACAGCAAAGGAGATCCCAGTGCGTATCCTGCGGAATCACTCACGCTACCGCCAACTTGGGTGGACACTCCGGAAACCCGCAAAAGTTACTCAAAGTACCTCGCGGAAATCACCTACTACGACGCTCAGTGTGGTGCGTTGCTGGATCTGCTAAACAAACACGACGTGGCCTCAAACACGCTGGTGCTGGCCGTTACAGAACAAGGGTCCGGGTTTCCGTTTGCCAAGTGGACTTGCTTTGAACTCGGACTGACTTCCGGCCTGATTGCTCGCTGGCCAAGTAAAATCGAACCCGCGTCTAAGTCTGCGGCGCTGGTGGAGTATTGCGATGTTGCTCCCACTTTTCTGAATGCGGCGGGTCTGCCAACACCGGAAACAATGGACGGAAAATCGTTTCTGCCGGTGCTGCTGGGGCAAACCGCAGAACATAAAAAATACACGTTCGGGCTGCATACGACGCGCGGCATCATCAACGGGTCTGAAAACTTTGGCATTCGCAGCTGTGCCACCAAAACTCACCGCTACATTCGCAACTTAAATCCAGACGTGACCTTTTCGAACGCCGTCACGCGCGACAAAGGTGACGGGGCCAACTTCTGGCCGTCTTGGCAAACCAAAGCCGCAGCCGGTGATTCCCATGCCGCAGCAATGACGGCCAAGTACACGCATCGTCCAGCAGAAGAACTTTACGATGTTGCCAGCGATCCGCATTGCTTGCACAACCTGATCGAGTCACCGGAACTTGCACCGTTAAAACAAGAACTATCGGCGGAGCTTGATCAGTGGATGAAATCCCAAGGGGATCTGGGTGTTGAAACCGAAGCGCTGGCTCACACGCGGAAAGCAGGCTGCGGAAAAAAAGGTGGCGGCAAGAAAAAGAAGCGGGCACAGAAATAGCTGACCGGGCCGCTTACCGGTCGGACGATTCATGAGGCTGTTCCTGAATTGCGGCACCGGCAATGGTGGCAATCCGACCGGCCAGCGAATTGATCGATCCTTTGCCATCCGGGTGGACTCGATTGCTGAGGAAAATCACGAACAGCTTGAGCTCCGGGTCGATCCACAGAGCCGTGCCCGTGAATCCACCATGCCCAAACGCGGCTTTGCTGAAGAAGTCGCCTCGGTTTGATGAATACGTAGACCGCATATCCCAACCCAGAGTTCGTAGGCCAGACGAAACTTCAACTGGCGCTGTCATCAGTTCAAACGTTTCGGGTTTCAAAATGGCGACGTCACCGTAACTTCCCCGATTGAGCATCGCCTTGGCGTAAATTGCCAAGTCGCTGGCTGTCGAAAACAATCCGGCGTGACCAGCAACACCTCCCATCGCGTAAGCTCGAGGGTCGTGAACTTCTCCTCGCATGGGTTTGCCATCGCGGGCCTGAGTCACGGCGGCGCGTTGCTGAAGTGTGGCGGCTGGCAAGTAGCCGGTTTCTTTCATTCCCAGCGGATCGAAAATGTGCTGTTGCGAATATTCGTGAATCGTCTGGCCACTGATGGTCCGCACCAATTCCGCCAGCACGATAAAGCCGACATCCGAATAGACGAATTTCGACCCCGGCGGCACATAGGTCGCCAGCTGGCAGATCTTTTGAAAGGCCACCGTTGCCCCGTCGGAGTAATCCTTCATTGAGTTGTCCGGAATCAACCCACCGGTGTGTGCGAGTAACTGCCGCACCGTGATTGATTCTTTGCCGTTGGCGGCGAATTCCGGGATGATGCTGGCGACGGTGGCGTCTAGGTCTAGCTGACCAGATTCCACCAGCGCCATCACGGAGGTCGCAGTGGCGATGGGTTTGGTGAGTGAGGCGAGGTCGAAGACTGTGTCGAGCAGCATTGGCTGTGGTTCCGGCACTAACTGGCGATGCCCAAAAGCTTTGTGATAAATAATGCTGTCGTTGTGGCCCACCAGCACCACGCAACCGGGCATTTTTTTGTGCCGCAAACCCTCCGCAACCACGTCGTCGATGACCGCCAGTTTTTGCACGCTAACACTCGACGATGTTGTTGTTGCGCTCGCCGATGAAACATCGTCCGGCTGCGAAGTGTGTTCCGTGGTTGCGGTCGGCTGTGTGCAGTCTTCCCCGACGGCATCGACTTGACTGACGGCCGCAGGCGTTAGCATTTTCAGCATGGCTTTTCCGAATGCCTGCCCCTTCAGGTAATACGTCTTGCCGGAGCCAAGATAGTGGTAAGGCCGATCGTTCCCGACCATTTCCCAAGCCACTTTCTGTTCGGGAGTTCCTTTCCAATAGTTCTGCTCGTAGAGCTCATGGGCTGCCGTATCGTAGTATTCGGCTGTCGGTACGAAGGTGACATTTCCCTGAAACTCGGGCAGATCTGCCGCAGCGGCCTGAGCTTTTTGAAACTCACCGCGATTGGGAATTCCTCCCGTACTGAGTTCTCCAATCACGAACGGAGCAGCGGAGGCATCCAGATCACGGCGCAGTTCTTTGATGAACATCTGCAGCCACTTTGTGTAGTCGATGTAGTTGTTCTCTTTCAGGTCTCGATTGATCACATCATTGAATCCCTGATGCCAGACGATCCCCGCAATCTTGAGTTCACGGTCCTTTAATTCAGGGAACATGTCTCCAGCGCCAGACAACGAAGATTTCGTTTCTTTAACCAGCATTCGATAATAGAAGCCATAGGTTGCCTTCACATCATCGATGCTGGTTTCCGGTTTTTTCTTTTGCAGCTTCAACAGTTTTTCCTGCAAGTCCGACTGTGGCGGCAACCCTGCGGAAGGCGGTCTGAAGTCCACAGCCAGACTTTTGCCGCCCCACGCGACTTTGATCAGCAGTACGGGCTCTTCCATTGCTTCACCAACGGTGTGACCGAAGCCAAATTCCGGTCCGATGGAATCGTCGCCTTTGGTGCCGTAACCGATCGTCAGCTTTCCATGCTTTTCGCCGCGAAACTTGGTGGGATAGGTAATCCACACATCATCACGAGTCACCCACTCATCATTTTGTTTCAGGATGCTGTAGGTATCCTTAATGAGTGGGTCGTTGCGGTAGGTGTCGAGATGCAGGGCTCGCCCTTTGCCTTCCATGTTCGACTGGCCGGTTAGTATGAACACCCGAACTGGCGGTGCAGCGCGAGTTTCTGCATTCGGAATCAGCAGAAATCCGACAGCGACGAGAAAACACTTCGTCCAACATTGTTGTGAATTTGTCATCACTTGATTGTCTCCAGTGCAAACGTAAGTGGTCAGTTCGGAATTTGTCTTAACGGCCGCGTTCTTCCCAATTGTCTGTTCGGAACGGAGACGCTGGAATTTCAGCCGCGTTGTACAAACTGAAAACAGGGTTGGCGGCCCAAGCGTAACGCACAGACACTGGCTGGCTGATGTTCGGACTGCTGACAATCACGCGGTCGCCGTCAATCTTCGCGGTTGCGCTGACGAACTTCCGGTCGGCTCCCGCAATCGCAAAGCCCTTCAAGTCGTCATTTTTGGCGTGCAGCCCTGTTGCATAATCGAATTCAATGACCACTTGATCACCGTCAATTTTCGAAGCCGCATAGATGGGCCCCATCGCAATCACGTCTTGCTGGTACACATCTGCTAACGCCCATTGTGCCATGCGGTGCCCGACCGACTGCTTGTCTTTGGGATGGATGTCTTTCGCTTCGCCGACGTCAATGGTCACCGCCATGCCTGTGTGAGGCAGCGACAGAGTTTTTAGCATTCCCTCCTGAACCAACACCCAGCCGTCTGTTTGTGAAGGCTGTGTCTGCGGATTTCGAAAATTCGGCAACTGCACCCAACCGAAGGGAAAATTCCCCTGCCCCCAGCGTTCTCGCCAGTCGTTCACCAGCGTTGCCAACTGGTCGCCATACAAGTGTGAAAAGCCGCGGCCAGAGCTGTTTTCGCCCTGATACCAGATGGCTCCTTTGATGGTATAGCCCACCAACGGGTTGATTTTTCCGTTAAACAAATTGGCTGGATAGTTGCGGTCGTTGCTAGGACGGCTGGCCATTTGCGGTTTCTTGGGAGCTGCCTGTGCTTTGTTGGCGTCGGATGATTTTCGCGAGGCCAGCTTTTCCTTCCACGCGGTGAGCGCTTTTTCGTAGCGTGCTGTGGCAGCCGCTTCATCGAAGGCATCGTCTTCGGCCTTCCAAGCGTCGAGTCGCGGTTTAATCGATGCGACTGCGGACTGTGCTGGCAGACTGGTCCATGATTCAACAGACGTGCCGCCGACAGAAGAATTGATGAGCCCAATCGGCACGTTCAATTCTTTGTGAAGGCGACGACCGAAGAAGTAGGCTGTTGCCGAAAACCCACCCACGGTTTCCGGGCTGCAGACCGTCCATGTTCCGGAGCATGTTTCTTGGAGCTCCAGCGAATGACCAGATCCTACCGTGAACATCCGAATTTGTGGGTGAGTCGCGGCTGCGGCTTCGGCTTGCGGATTGTTGGACCGGCTGACAGTCATCGCCATATTCGACTGGCCGGAACACAACCAGACTTCGCCAACCAGAATATCGTTGACTGTCAGCGTGCGATCGTCGCCCGTGATCGTCATCGCATGCGGCCCACCAGCAGGCAGCGCGTCCAGCTGAGTCACCCAGCGACCATCTGCGTCTGCAGTCGCCGTCTTCTTCTGGTCACCGATGCCAACCTGAACTTCTTGTCCCGGCGCGGCCCAACCCCAGACTTTGACTGGTTGATCGCGTTGCATCACCATCGAATCTGAAAACATCGCTGGCAATGTGAGCTCTGCCGCGAGTGGCGTGGCCAGCAACAGCAGGCAAGTGGTGAGCTGTAAGCAAGTGGAGAAAAGACGTGGCACAAGGTGGCTCCTGTGAAAGTGAATGGCGGGATAACTCCGATGGTACATCGAATCCGACCGCCTGTCTTGTGATCGCCTTTGGCTGCCCCGGCT
Organism: Fuerstiella sp.; assembly: GCA_041688835.1. Taxonomy (GTDB): domain Bacteria; phylum Planctomycetota; class Planctomycetia; order Planctomycetales; family Planctomycetaceae; genus Fuerstiella. The sequence goes on along the minus strand of JBDNHJ010000161.1, from coordinate 36,979 downwards.
GACCGCTCACACGCACAGCCCGTTGCGCACGTGGTGATACGACCGATTTGCTGATGGAACCCCGATAACGCCGTTGCCGCTCGGGAGAATTTCCCACTCGAGCCCCAAAACCCCATTGTGTTCGCGGCAACAAGTTAGTTACTTTTCGGTAACTAATGAACCCAGAGCAATTCCATGGCCCGCCCCAGAACAATTTCCGACGATCAAATTTTGCAAACAGCGCGGGAGTGTTTTTACGAACACGGGCCATCTGTGGCCACGGATGTGATCGCCGATCGATTGGGCGTTTCTCCGCAGGCCCTGTTCAAACGCTTCAACAATAAGCAAGACTTGATGCTAGCGGCGGTGGCTCCGTCTGGCCAAGCGCCGTGGATTCCACTGGTCGAAGCTGGCCCGGACGATCGTCCGCTGTCCGATCAACTTACGGAAATCCTGAACGAGCTGGCGGAATTTTTCGTGGACATCGCGCGGCGGATGTCTGTACTCAGATGGAGCGGTACGGACCCCAAGGCACTGCTGGAGCGATATGACGAACCGCCACCGATTACGGATATCCGAGTGTTGTCCGGGTGGCTGCAGCGGGCAACGGAACGTGGGTTAATTCGAGAGATTGATTTCAAAGCGGCGGCGATGTTGATGCTGACTTCCATGCACGGGCCAGCCATGTTAACGGATATGCTCGGCCGACATCCGACCGGCCACACACGTTCAGAATACGTCGCGTTTATGGTTGACATGTTGTTACAGGGAATGGTACCTCGGCCAACACAGCCGCTGGTGTCTCAAGAAAGTGACGGGGAGTTACAAAATTGAATACGTTGCAGACAGTTGCGATTTCGGCATTCATTCTGGCGGGCGGTGTCATCGGCTTGGTGTTGTTGGGGAAAAAGCCAGAAGTCCCCACGCAGGCCGTCAGCGCGATTGATGCTGGCGTCGAAGTGGTGACAGCCAGAGTCACCGAATGGAATCAGCCGTTCAACATCAATGTCGATGGCGAAGCAGCCACCTATCGCATTGTGACCGTTGGCGCGGAAGTTTCTGGCAGAATCATCAGCAAGGCGGAGACAGCGCGCAGTGGTACCTTTGTGCGCAAAGGGGATCTGTTGTTCCAGATTGATCCGACGAAATATCGGCTGGAGATCGATCACCTGCAGGCGCAACTGGAACAGATTGATGAAGAGCTTAAAGCGATCGAAGTCGACGTCGAAAACTCGTCAAAAATGATAGCGCTCACCAACGAAGAGTTGGCGCTACAAAGAAAGCATTTGGATCGCATGAAGGCTCTGCTGGCCCGCAGAACAGCCAACGAAACGGAAGTCGATGAAGCCATGCAGCAGGAACTGATGGCTCGCAATGCTCTGCAAACGCTGAAAAATCAGCAGAACACACTGACTCAGCAACGCAACACAAAGCTGGCGGGCAAAAAGCTGACTCAGACTCTGCTGGAGCGAGCGGAAGTTGACCTGCGGCGGTGTACAGTGGTTTCGCCGCTGGATGGTCGCATCGTCGACGACGCCGTTGAAGAAGGCGACTACATCAAAGAGGGCGAACTGCTGGTCCACATCAGCGACAGTGCTCAAATGGAAATCAAAACCAAACTGCGGGCCGAAGAAGTGGCCTGGATTTGGCAGCAGCACGCTGTGATCGACAAGTTGCCTGGCAACACAGACGTCAGCGACGATCCGCTGAATCTGCCCAAAATTCCGTGCGAAGTTGGCTATATGTTTGAAGGTGTGGAAACGATTTGGGATGGCTATGTCGCCCGCATCGAAGGCACCGGCATCGATCGTGATACGCGAACGTTTCCCTGCAGAATTTTGGTGGAAGAACCGCGGAAGACGCGCTTCAATGATAGCTACGGCGGCCAAGCCACGGTGTCACCGCCAACGTTACTCAGTGGCATGTTTGTGAATGTCCGAATTCCCGTCGAATCGCCCGTGCAGCTGTTGCGAGTTCCGATCGAAGCGGTGCGGCCGGGTGGTCAGATCTGGGTCGAGCGTGATGGAACGCTCGACATTCTGGAAGTCAAACTGGCCACCGTCCGCAATCGAGACGCACTGATTCGAAAGGCTGGCAGTGGCTTGGATAAGGATGATCGCGTGATCGTGTCGCCGTTGACATCTGTCCATGAAGGCATGCAGTTGCTGGAAGCTGGCACCGCAGTCGCAGAAAAATCGACTGGCGTGAAGTCACCGGAGGCGTCGAAATGAAGTCGATGATTGCTTGGGCGATTCGTCAATCGCCCGCGATGAATACGATGATGGTGGGGCTACTGGTTGTCGGCATTTTTGCTGGCAGCCAATTGCGGCGTGAGGAGTTTCCGCAGTTCGAACTGGAAATTATTCTGGTTGCCGTCCCGTATCCGGGGGCCAGCCCGGAAGAAGTGGAAAGCGGTATCTGCCAAAAAATTGAAGAAGCTGTGCGGTCGGTGGACGGCATCAAGAAAGTCACTTCTGTGGCTGGTGAAGGGGCGGCCAACGTCGTCATCGAAGTGAAGAGCGACGTGCCCAGCGTGCAGAAACTGCTGAACGAAGTTGAATCGGAAATCGATCGCATTCCCAGTTTGCCGGACCTTGCGGAAGAACCCAAGATTCAACAGGTGACGATTCGCAACCCCGCCATTACCGTCGGCGTGATTTCCACAAACAGCGAAGCGGCGGATGCAGAACTACAACTTCGAGAAATCACCGAACGTGTTCGCGACGATCTGTTGCTGATTCCGCAGATTTCCGTCGCCGATATTTCCGGCGAACGCAGCTACCAAATTGACGTGGAAATTCCTGAACGAACGCTGCGTGAGTACGGATTGACGCTGACCGAAGTCGGTCGTCGCATTCGTGCGAGAAACCTAGAACTGCCGGGCGGAAACATCAAGGACAAGGGCGAAACGTATCTGTTGCGCGGAAAAAATAAACGCACGGTGGGTGAAGAGATCGCAGAAATTCCGCTCATCACACAGCGCGATGGTGTCGTGTTAACGGTCGATGATCTCGGCGACGTCAAAGATGAATTTGTCGACACCGTTTCCATCAGCCGCATCAATGGTCAGCCCGGTCTCGCGATTGCCGTGAAAGCGGCGGCTCGCGAAGACCTGCTGGCCATGGCGGATGCGGTCAACGAATACGTCAAAACACATGAGCTTCCGGACGGCTATGAGTTCGCAATCTGGGGCGACAGCTCGGTTGACGTTCGAGATCGTCTGGAACTGTTGAAACGCAATGGAGCTCAGGGGCTGCTGCTAGTCTTTATCGTTCTGGCGCTGTTTTTGGAGTTCCGGCTGGCGTTCTGGGTGGCGATGGGAATTCCGATTGCGGTGCTCGGCGCTTGCGCTGTGCTGTGGCAGTTCGACCAGACACTCAATATGTTGTCGATGTTTGCATTCCTGATTGCACTGGGCATCGTTGTTGACGACGCGATTGTGATTGGGGAGAACATTTATTCTCACCGCGAACAGGGAAAGCCTTTCGTCCAAGCGGCCATCGATGGCACGGTGGAAGTTGTGCCGTCTGTGGCAACCTCAATCACAACCACCATCTTCGCATTCATGCCGATGTTTTTCGTCACGGGTGTGATGGGAAAATTCTTCGCCGTGCTGCCGCTGGCGGTGGTGGCGATGCTGGTGATATCGTTATTGGAAAGCACGTTCATTCTGCCCTGCCATCTGGCTCATGGAAGCAAGAAACCATTCTTTCTGACGGCAGGCCTGAACAGAATCACCAACCGGTTGCTGGATTTTGTGATCTACCGGCTGTATTCGCGGCTGGTTCAGTTCTCCGTCCGAAACTCGGCCATCACAATTAGCACAGCGGTGGCGATTGTGCTGCTGACAATCGCAATGGTTCGAAACGGAACCGTTCCGCAGGTGTTCTTTCCGAAGTTGGATGCACCGGAAGTGATTGCCAATGTGATCTTCCCGGACGGCACCCCCAGCCGAATCACGGATGCAGCGACGGAGAAAATCGAACAGGCGATCCAGCAGATCAACGAGAAATACGCCGACAGTGGGCAACCGCTAGTGCAGGTGATTCATCGCAAGGTGGGATCCGTGACCCTTGGTGGCGGGCCCGGCGGCGGCGAAACGTCCACCGGTGGTCATGTTGGGCAGGTACACGTTCAGCTCTTCGACAACACCGTGCGTTCGATCACCAGTCAGCAAGTCGTCAACGAATGGCGCGATGCCGTGGGCACAATTCCCGGTGTGGAAACGTTGACCTTCGGTTCGCAGGCGCGCGGTCCTGGCGGCAAAGCGATCGAATTCAAGCTGCTGGCGGCCACAGAAAATATGGGCGACCTTGAACTGGCCATCGAAGAAGCGAAAGCAGAACTCAGCAAATTCAAAGGCGTAATCGACGTCGCAGATGACTCACGCCCCGGCAAATGGGAACTGCAATTGACGGAAAAACCGAACGCACAATCGCTCGGCATTCCACTCGACAACATCGCGCGCACAGTGCGCGCTTCGTATTACGGCGAAGAAGTGATGCGGCTGCAGCGTGGACGACATGAAGTGAAGCTGATGGTTCGTTATCCGGAGGAGGATCGAAATTCACTGTCCAGCTTCGCTGATATTCGCGTTGATAGTGGCGATGGAATTCAACGACCCATCACGGAAGTCGCAGACGTCGCGATCACTCGGGGCTATTCAGAAATCAACCGTATCAATCAACGGCGATCGATCACCATTTCTGCCGATGTGGACGAAAAAAAAGGCGTCGCCAAAGACATTATCCAAGAACTTCAGGGAGCAGAACCGCCGCTTTTGGCGAGACTGGTTGAGAACGTGCGTGTCTATTTCGGAGCCGAACCGACACCCCAAGCACCCGCGTTTATGACGCAGTTGTTGGACAAATATCCCACGCTGCGAGTTCGCTGGGAAGGACAGCAGGAACAGGACACCGAAAGTGTGGGCAGTCTGATGACAGGTCTGGCCGTAGCTTTGCTGGCGATGTTTATTCTACTGACGGTGGAGTTCAATTCTTATGGACAGCCGATCGTGGTGATGGCCGTGATTCCGTTTGGAATCGTAGGAGCCATCTGGGGACATGCGATTATGGGCTTGCCGTTAACGTTGTTCAGCATGCTGGGCCTGGTGGCTTTAACCGGTGTGGTCGTGAATGACTCCATCGTGCTGGTCGACTTCATCAACGCTCGCGTGCGAGGCGGCATGCCGTTGGAACAGGCCGTGCTGGAAGCCGGACAGCGCCGGTTTCGTCCAGTGCTATTGACATCATTGACCACCGTGGCGGGCCTGTTTCCGATTCTCATGGAGAAATCGTTTCAGGCTCAGGTGCTGATCCCAATGGCGACCAGCCTGTGCTTCGGCCTGATGCTGTCGACTTTGCTGGTGCTGGTGCTAGTGCCCACGTTCTACTTGGTTTATGGACGAGCGTTCGGTGTCACGGTCGATGCGATCGTCAGCGAAAAAGAGGTAGACAAACTGGATGTGCCGGCGGCTCTTTAAGCTGGCGCGATCATGTCAGGTTATTCTGAACCAATGCTTACACGGCACAGGAGCCATCCATGCGAGACCTTCAGAATGCTCGACTGATCTGCACCTGCACCAAGGGGCTGTTGTTTCTGCTGATCGGCGGGCTGTCAGCGAATGCTAACTGCTCAGGACAAGTCCGAACCGAAAACCGTTTTTGTTCAGGGTTAGCTGGAGGATATTCCGGTCAGTTTTTTTTGAATGAAGCCAACACCGCACTTCAATCGGGCAGAAAAATAAAAGTTTTGCGTAAGTTCTCTACACTGCCGACGACTGGGTTGTTGTGGTCCAAGACTTTTGCGGGAAACACTGATGGAAATCGACTGGCAGCACATACTGTCTGAACACGGCCCCGTCGTGTGGAAGTCTGTGCGCTGTCTGGTCGGAAACGAAGCTGATGCACGAGACGTCTATCAGGAGACATTTCTGCAGGCGTTTGAATTTTCAAAAAAGTCGGACGTTGATGATTGGATCAGGCTGTTGCGACGGATTGCTCGCATGCGATCCATGGATCTGCTGCGGAAAAGGTATCGCATTGCGGCCCACTCTGAATCGAATCCCGACCCCGAAGAAACGGTGTGTTCGCAACCGTTGCTCGAAGAGCAGTTCGCAGCCGAAGAGCTTTCCGAGCGACTGCGGATTGCTCTGACACGGCTCACAGAACAACAGGCTGAGGTATTCGTGATGCGTTACGTTGAAGAACTTCCGTACGACGAAATCGCTGAGCGCACTCAATCCAATCGAAACGCCGTGGGCGTCATGCTCAATCGAGCACGCAGGCAACTACAGCAACTACTGGCCTCGAATGGTGATTCTGAACACGACATTCGTTCATCGTCTCAGGTGACTTCGTCATGACAAGTGATACACACGAAGACCTTGGCGGGCTGCTACTGGCTGCCGTGCGAGAATTGAAGACGTCCAATGTTGATTCAGATCTACCACCGGATCTAAACAGCGAAGTGCTCAGTCAGCTCACCTTAACCGCACCTACAAATGTACGTCGACCTGTCTCCGACGGCGCCGATCGCATTCAGAAAAAAAGTCGCATCATGTTCGTGACCAAAATTTGTTCAGCCGTGGCCGCTGTGGCTCTTGGAATCGGTTTCTTTAACGTCTGGGACAATGCGAACAATGCCAACAATTTGTTCGCGCAGGTTGCCAGTCGCTTTGCCACCGTTCGTTCACTGACGTGTCGGACTCAGTTTGTCCATGATTCCAAAGTGGAAATCATGGATGGTGAATTCGGAGACAAGCTGACCTACCTGGCTCCTTCCCAATATCGCGTCGACAAGCTGAACGGTTCCGTCGAAATCACCGATGCGGTCAGCGAGACCACGATGACCGTCGATCACACTGCGAAGGAAGCGTTCACCATCACTGGTGAAGCTGCTAAAGTTATTGCAGAAAATTCCCCCGTACGCTTTGTGCAGGTCGTGAGACAGCACCTATCACTCGATCGAACTGCTCCCAACGACTTCATCGAGATTGTCGAACTCGAATCACGCACAATCGACGGCGTGCAGGCGACCGGCTTCCGATCGACGATGAACGGCCATGTTCTGGAAGCGTGGTGCGACCCTGATCGACATCTTCCGCTGTTGATTCGGGCGCGATTCACAATGCCGATGATGATGGGGACAACAGACTTTTCAGACGTGACAATGTGGCGTGTGCTGTCGGATTTTCAGTATGACGTTGAACCCAATCCGGAACTGTTTTCTCTGACGCCGCCGGACGGATACAAGTCTGTTCAGATGGAAAGTCCGGTCATCGACCATTCGCCTGCTGGACTAGACGATTTGATCGCGATGTTGAAGAAGTGTGCAACCGTGAATGATTTGTCATTCCCGACGTCACTGGCAATGAATGACAACCAAGGGACGACGATGGCAATCATGCAGCATTACGCATCAGGCTTCGACGAACAGTTCGAAAGCGGAACAGATGCCGAAAAATCTGAGGTCATGCAGAAGCTGACGGAATTCGGAACGTTGCTCGGGCGGTCGCAGGCCTTCCTGCTGAACATCGGCCCAGAGAATGATCTACAGTACTTTGGCGGAGCAAAACTGAACGACACAGACCGACCTTTGTGCTGGTATTCGCCGGATGGCAACCTGCAATACAAAGTCGTGTACGCTGACCTGTCCGTCCATGACGTCACGAAAGACGAGCTGCCTGAGAAACCGGTCGTGCCACCGGACGTCGTCGCTGACCGAAATGTCACTGCTGCTCAGAAACTAAAGGAGATCGGGCTGGCGGTGCACGATCATCCTCCTGAAAACGTTGTTGAGGTGAATACGCCGACGTTCAAGCTGCCGCCTCAAGCGGTTCGCGAGTACTCCGAACTGCAGGCGATTCGTCAAAGCGGGCGGCAGTCGCAGGTGGAGTATCTGGTGCTCGGCTGGATGCCCGAATTCATCGATTCGCAGGTTCCGTCCGCTGGGCCCGAAGAAGAAATCAAGCAGGTAGAGGTTCAGCCGAACTGGGTTCCTGATCGAAGTCCGGATTCTGAACGCTTTGAATTCCTGAGGGAGTTTCCGAACCTCAAGGGGATCGATGCCAGCCACTTGTATCTGACTCATCGAGACCTGAAGGCCATCGCTTCGTGCCACAAGCTGCAACGGCTGTCGCTGAATGGAATCCAGATCCACGAAGCATCAGCTCGACGACTGACTGGTGCTGACCTGCAGCAACTGACCGGTCTTCGTGAACTTCAGGTGCTGGATCTCAGTCAATCAAATTTCCCGGGTGGCTTGAAGCACCTGAGTGACCTGCCGTTGCTGCACACGTTGTTTCTGAGTTCGTTTGAGCATCTGAATGACGCATCAGTGGCTGAGTTAAAGGAATTGCCACACCTGAAGTCATTAATCATGGGGCCAGTGTATGCACCAATCCGAAAACGAGCGTGACGGAAGCCGGCCTGCGCAGCCTGCAGCAGCTTGCAGCAGCTTCCATCTCTTAAAAACCTGTTCGTCGGCTATCACGGAAAGTGGACGCTGCCGATCGACAAGCTGCGTGAACTGCTTCCGAACGTCAACGTCGTGCCACCACAATAGTGACTTCTACTACGCAACCACTCACGCCGACCGAGAGCCGCGCAAACATAAAAGAACATACCAAGGGTTAGGCCTCTTCGTTCTGATTCACAAGTCTTAGCTCATGTCAGGCAAGCTGGCAGGGGGCCGAGTCACGTGAAAGTTGTGGCGTATAAAAGGCCCGCCGGCTTTCATTCGTACGTCTGCAAATTGACAAAACGCACCCGATCAATGTCCTCGGCAAGGTCGACGAAGTACGGATCGACGAATCCGGCGTCGGCCAGCGATTCTAAGTCGGATTCGTCGCTGGGTGCGTCGCATGACTTCATGACCACCAACTCTTCGGCGGCATACATATTGCAAAACGCCGCCGCGAGTGAATCGGACGTCACATCCCAGCTTTCCGGCAGTCCCATGTTGGGGTACTCGCGGGCGAAACAAATCGCCACCTGCACAATGGCGATGCTTGGTGTGGTCGAGTGAACCAGAGAGCCCGAAAACGGCTGCTGAAGGTCGTCCATCGTTTCGTACAAGTCCGCATTGCCAAGGACTTGATGGGCGATGCGGGCTGTGTGTTGTAACAGGTCAATACAAACCCAATGCGCAAATTCTTCCGCAAGCGGGTTGGCCAGATGGACGTGGCGGACGGCATCAACCACTGGTCCGCCACCGACAATGATCAGGGTTAACGGGTGTGGGTTTTCGTGACACCATTTTTGAAACTTCTGTTTCAGGTTCGGCATCGTCAACAGGCTGCCGCCGAGTTTAATAACGCGGACTCTTTTCATTGTTTGATCTTATGCCGAGGAAACTTCGTTCTACCTTCCGGCGGCAATCTCTCTGCTCAACTCCGCAGTGGCTGCAACATCTTCAAGCCTGAGTGCTCACTAAACGATGTCGCGTGCGGAGATCGTATCACCCTTCACGCCGATCCAGAGTTACTCAAGCTTATGCAGCACCGTATCGATCAGCTTGTACGTTTTCGCTTCCTCGGCGGTCATGAAGTTGTCACGATCGGTGTCGGCTTCGATTTTCTCGAGCGTTTGTCCGGTGTGCTTCAGCAGGATTTCGTTCATGCTGCGTTTGATTCGCAGTACTTCCTTATAGTGGATCTCAAGCTCAGTCGCCGTGCCTTCATAACCCGCCAGCGGTTGGTGGATCATGATTCGAGCGTTCGGCAAAGCATGGCGTTTTCCGGGTGCTCCAGCAGTCAGCAGGATCGCGCCCATGCTGGCCGCTTGGCCAATACAGTAGGTTGCGACATCACAACTGATGTACTGCATGGTGTCGTAGATCGCCATTCCGGCGGTGATTGAGCCGCCGGGAGAATTGATGTAGAAATGGATGTCTGCTTTGGGGTCATCAAATTGCAAGAACAGCAATTGAGCGACGATGCTGTTTGATGCATCGTCGTTGACACCGCTGCCCAGAATCACGATGCGATCCTTTAGCAGGCGACTGTAGATATCCATTGAGCGTTCATCACGCCCGTTTTTTTCAACAACGTAGGGAACCAGAGTTGTCATTGGGGAATCCGTCCGACAGAGAACATTGAATCAGAAAGCCAGCGGCTACTCAGGGGCTACTTCTTGGCCTTGGTGTCCTTGGCCGTCTTCTCAAGGACTTCATCCACAAGACCATACACTTTGGATTGCGCTGCGGTCATGTAGTAGTCGCGTTGAGTGTCTGCCGAGATTTTCTCAACCGTCTGGCCTGTGTGGCTGGCCAGCATTTGGTCGAGCAGATGCCGTGTTTCGATGATGTCTTTGGCTTGAATTTCGATATCCGAAACCTGACCGCCGACCTGCCCATGGGGCTGGTGGATCATCATCTTGGAATGCTTTAAAGCGAAACGCTTGCCTGCGGTTCCTCCAGCCACCAAAATCGCACCACCGCTGGCCGCTAGCCCAACACAGTAGGTCGCGACATCACATTCGATGAAGGTCATGATGTCATAGATGGCCAACGTGGCCGTGACCGACCCGCCGGGAGAATTCACATACAGATGAATGTCCTGATGCCGGTTTTCCGACTGCAGAAACAGCATCTTCATGATAATCAGGTTTGCGCTACCGTCGTGAATCGGACCATCCAGAAAAATGATTCGATTATCGAGCAGCAAATCTCCGACAGACATCTGTCGCTGTGCGGTATAGTCACGAGCTGCCATGGGCATGTACTCGGAACGCTGGTCCGTCATTAGGCTTTCCCGTTCGTCCGTGGTCTAAAAATTTATTATCTGGCCGGGTTGTCACGAGCGACAGACCCGGCAAATGTGCCAACGATCCTCGGTTGCGTCTACGCTTCTTCGTCGTCGTCTTTTCCGTCGTTGTCGGCCGGAGCCGGCGAATCATCGATCAGGCTGGAAACCATGTTTCCACAGATCGCGAACGCCGCTGCTGCCACTGAGGTTTCGACAGCTTTTTCGCGTGGAGTATCGTTGAATGTCGCATGTTCGAGGATGTAGTCGACTGCTTTTCGTTCTCTAAGCTGAGCTTCCATGTTGTCAATCATACCTGATTTGACCATCCGGGCTCGCAGCCGACGAAGTGGTTCGCCACTTTGGAACGACATCATCAGAAGTTCCTGATCCACGTCGCCCGGTTCGCATTCAATATTCTCCTGCGTTGCGATGCGGTCAAGCACGAAATGTTCTTTCAGTGCTTTCCGGGTGTTCTCAATCGCGTTTTGGCGAATTTCGTTCTCACGAGCCGCGATGTGTTCGCGCGTGAAACCAGCCTGCGACATCTCCAGCACTTCGCGACGTAACGCATTTTCTGTTTGCTGTTCGACCAGAGACTCCGGCAAATCCCAATCCGCAGAGGCTGTGATTTTCGCCATCACTTGTTCGCGAGTCGCCTGACGCTGCTGGTACTCCATCTGGCGTTCGAGCGTCGTTCGGATCTGATCGTTCAGATCTTCTTCAGAATCGCAGTTGAATTGTTCTAGGAAATCTTTGTCCAAAGCTGGAGCAACGTGAGCACGCACTTCCTTCACCTTGAATTCAACAGCCACCGTTTCGCCCCGCATTTCGACGATCGACGTTTGCAGCGAAATCTTGATCTCAGTCGACTTACTGTCACCAGCAGAAACACCTTCCATCAGCTTATCAAAGCCTTCGATGGCGGCGTCCTGAAAGCGAAGCGTAGACCGCAGCCGCAATGCTGTGGCCATGTTTTCGCGGATCGTCTTGCCGTTGTGCTTGAACTGAATGTCAACCACAACTGTGTCGCCCGCGACCGCTGCGCGATCGACTTTTTGCGGCTTCGAGTAAGACTCGATAAACTGATCTTTGAACGCTTTCAGCTCTTCGTCCGAAAGTTCACCTGATGGGCGATCAATCTCGAAAGCCTTGTAGTCCGGCAACTCGAATTCAGGACGTACTTCAACGTCGAATTCGTAACGGAAGTCGCCCGTTTCTGGGATATCCAGACTGTCGACGTCGATCTTGGGCTGGTTGATCGGATCGATGTCATTTTCGTCAGACATCTGTTCAAGGCTCTGCAGGAGAACCTTTTGCTTGATCTGATCAGAAAGTTCGGTCTTGAACCGTTTCTGCAGCAGACTGCGCGGCACTCGACCAATTCGGAATCCGGGGACTTCCGCTTGGCCAGAAAACTCATCTAATGAGCTGTCTCGCAGCATTTCGATGTCTGCCTGAGGCACAGTTACTGCCACATGCTTACGGCACGGGCCGATGTCTTCGATTTCAACCGTGAGGTTCAGCCGCTGCTGTTCCTGCTCTTCAACGGCTGCTGCATCACCAGCGTTCTCTTCATCAACGCTCATTTTTTGACCTTCTACCGATACTGACCATCGTCAGCCTTGTTGAAGAAAGGCGATGCCTTTCGCGACTTGACCGAGAGCAGAATGACAGAGGTTCGATTCTGTGATGCCCTGCCCCCTCTTTTTATTCAACGGACGGGTGGCTGCAAAAAGATTGAAGCAACCTGAGTCCATAAAAAAAGAGCGGATGAAGGGAGTCGAACCCTCGACAGCCACGTTGGCAACGTGGTGCTCTACCACTGAGCTACATCCGCAATTTTTAAGCTCTGCCAAACACAGAACTGAAATCTAGTTGTTTCGACTGACTCGAAAATCAGCGAGTGGGGATTATGGTTGAATCCGCGGCTTCGTCAACCGAATCAATCACAATTCGAATCGGAATTGCAGGCCTAGCTCCAGATAAGACGTTTTCGGACGGCAGGAATGGCCAGACAGCACTCCTCAATTCGCTTTTCCCCTCGTCAGTCTGACCATTCGTTGTCGGTCAAACAGCCAGTGATCTGCAGCCTGTTTGACGGATCGGGCCGGTTTCGCGAAATTTGGGAACCGAACCGCATGCTGAACAGTGTGCGATTTCGCGCCGATGATTTCGAAATCGCGTTCCGCCCCAAAATCGTGAGGGCCGAGCGAATACAGCGGGCGGCGGACCGAAGGCTGGTTGGTGAACAGAAGACGGAGACGGTTTCCGGGGGGCGAAATGTAGCACCGTGGTAGTCCCCACCGTGACTTCTCGACGGAGACCGCCGAGCTACGAAAAACACGCCAAGAACCCGTCAATATCATGCCGTAAGTCATTATCAGGAAGGGGCTTGTGTTGAAATCGATCGAAATCGCCTTGCGATCGATCGCTCATCGACGGATGCTCAATCCTGTCCGAACCTCAGCAGTGTCTTGCCGCTGCGCCCCGTTTTTTCCGCTGCCTCAACGGCTGTACGGATTTCTTCCGGGCCATAAGTGGCCTGGATTTCGCTGGCGAGTGTCCCGTCGAGAATGAGGCGGGTGATGCGTTTGATGAGCTTGAGCTTTCCGATGAGCCCCCTGTTGTGCATGAAGTTTCCCAGCCAAAACCCTTCGACGGCGGCTTGGTTTTGCATGATTGTTCGCGGCGACAACTGCAGAGGCTGACCAGACAGTGTGCCGTACAGCAACAGGCGGCCGTTCATGGTCAGCGAGTTCGCTACGGCCGCAGCCGTGGCACCTCCAACCGGATCGATCGCGTACCGCAAGCCATCGGAACCGACGATCTTGGAGACGGCTTGCTGAAGTGCTTCTGGCGAATCATGGTTGGAGTCGTAGGTAATCACTGCCGTTGCACCAGCGGCCTTGAGTTCGGCGTGGGATGATTCGCGGCGCACAATATTTACGGTTCGGAAGCCCAGCGCGTTTCCCAGCCGAATGACCATTTTGCCCAGCGAAGAAGTGGCCGCCGTTTGCAAGAGCCACGCTCCTTGAGGAATGCGTAGCACTTCCTGAGTCATAATCCACGCAGTCGCTGGATTCACGAAAAATGTGGCCGCTTGGGCGGTGGTGAGTTTGCTGCTGAGCGGGATCACCTGAGCTGCCGGAACAACGTTTTTTTCTGCCCAGTTGCCTCCCGTGCGGCTTAAAACGGCCCCCCGTTTTCCAGTCAATAGTTTGCCTTTCAGCCCGCCGCCAGACGCTTCAACGATTCCGACGCCTTCGAAGCCGGGTATCTGAGGCAGTTGCGGGGCGACACCGTAGATACCCCGCACGAACATCATGTCGGAAGGGTTGATGGGGCTGGCCAGCATCCTGACCAGCACCTCGCCATGGCCGGGCGTCGGTTGAACTCGGTCGACGCAATGCAGTACGTCGCATGGTTCGCCGGGAACCGAAAATTCAATGCACTTCATCTGATCTGAGAGTCCGGCAGGCTGTTCTGGTTGGTGAATTGCTCCGAAGGATAACTACCTCAAGACAAACGACAACGCTTTGAACTCTGTTCACGTGTCGCCATTTCGCACCGATCTGTGTTCATCCGTGAAATCTGTGGTGAAATTTGATTCGTCCCGGTGAATTTGGCTGCACATCGAGAATGATAGCGTCTGACGCGCCCGCCATTTTTTAACGACAGATATCACAGATCTCACGACATGGTTGACGCTTGACGCGGATAGCGACATCATTTGAACAGTTTCGACGCTGTCCCCCGGATGACCCCAGCGGCATGGCTTTCCAAGAGTCCGCCTCGTTCCTCCTGCTTCCTTCCTCCATTTCCTCAAGGCACCAACGATGCGATTGCTAGGTTTCTGTAGTTTGCTGGCTCTGTTCTTCGTTTCCTCGGCACAAATTCAGGCAGACGAAGACGGGTTCGAACCGTTGTTCGATGGCAAAACGCTGACCGGTTGGGATGGCAATCCGGAATTTTGGCGCGTGGAAGACGGCGCCATTACCGGCCAAACCACGGCCGAAAAGCCAACCAAGGGCAACACGTTCATCATCTATCGCGATGAAGAACTGGCTGACTTCGAATTGCGATTCGACTACAAAATTGTCGGCGGCAATTCGGGAGTGCAATATCGCAGCTTCGAACCCGACGCGGAAAATGAAAAGTGGGTTGTGGGCGGTTATCAAGGCGACTTCGAAGCCGGCCAAACCTATTCCGGAATTTTGTACGGCGAACGGTTTCGAGGCATCCTCGCCAATCGTGGCCAAAAGACGGAACTGGTTCGAAACGACGGTAAGTTTGAAGTGAAGGTCACCGGCTCCGTTGGCGAATCCGCCGAAATCCAGTCGAAGATCAAACACGAAGACTGGAACAGCTATTCGATATCCGCCGAGGGTTTTCACTTCGTCCACAAGATCAACGGTGTCACCACAATCGACTGCACGGACAACGATAAAGAAGAACGTCGGAAATCCGGAATCTTGGCGCTGCAGTTGCATGCGGGGCCGCCGATGAAAGTTCAGTTTCGCAACATCCGAGTGAAGAAACTGACGACCGACAACAATGCCGCAGCAGCAGCCCCGGACAAAAAGAAAATCGTGTTTATCTCGGGCCGTCCAAGTCACGGATATTGGTCGCACGAACACTATGCCGGTTGTTTGCAGCTGGCGGATTCATTAAACGAAGCTCTGCCGAACTTCGAAACCAAAGTCATCAAACATGGCTGGCCCCAAGAAGGAATTGCAGCTTTGGAAGGTGCGGACGCGGTTGTCGTGTATTGCGATGGCGGCGGAGGACATCTGTTGAATCCGCACATCGATGAATTCGATACTGTCATGAAAAAAGGGGTCGGTCTGGTCTGCATTCACTATGCGGTCGAAACGCCTGCGGGAAAAACGGGAGACGCCTTCAAAGACTGGATGGGAGGCTACTTCGAAGCCAACTGGTCCGTGAATCCTCACTGGGACGGAAAATTCGAAACCTTTCCGGACCATCCGATCAGCCGTGGCGTGAAGCCGTTCGAAATCAATGATGAATGGTACTTTCATATGCGATTCCGCGACGGCATGCAGGGCGTGACACCGATTTTGTCGGCTCATCCGCCCAAGGAAACCATGAAACGTGGCGATGGTCCGCACAGTGGAAATCCTCACGTCCGCGAGTCCATGGAAAACGGTGAACTGCAACACGTGGCGTGGGCTTCAGAACGTGACGGTGGTGGACGTGGCTTTGGTTTTACCGGTGGGCACTACCACTGGAACTGGGCCGACGAAAACTTTCGCAAGGTCGTCCTGAATGCGATTGTCTGGACCGCTCACGGCGACGTTCCCCGTGAAGGTGTCTCCACAAAAAGTCCGACACGCGAAGACTTAAAAGCGAATCAGGACGAACCTGAACCGCAGGCAGAAGCGTCAAAAAAGAAGGCCGGTCGTAAAATCAAACGCACCGTCGCAATGAACGACAAGTCGGCGAAGGCAGCCAACAAGCCGTTGTTTGCGAGCAAGACAGTCACTAAACAAACACCAGGGCAGGCCGTCGACATCGACCTCGATATCACTGGCGCAAAACAGTTGTATCTGGTGGTCAACGATGGCGGCAACGGGTACGGATGTGACTGGGCCAATTGGGCCGAACCGCGACTGATCGGACCGGCCGGTGAGAAAAAACTGACCGAGCTGAAATGGTCGTCCGCGTCTACCGGCTTCGGGCAAGTTCAGGTCAACCAAAACACCAGCGGTGGAGCGATGAAGATCGATGGCAAGGCCGTCGAATACGGGCTGGGAACTCATGCGAATTCCGTGATCGCGTATGACTTGCCTACTGGCTTCACCCGCTTCAAAGCTCGCGGTGGACTCGACAACGGCGGCACCGATCAGGGTTCGTGCGGTGAAAGTGCCAGCATTGTGTTTCAAGTTTACAACTCACAACCGCCGATTTCGGCAACGGACAATTCTGGCGGGTCTCGCGAAGCCGCAGATGCGTTGGACGGCCTCGAAGTGGGCGAAGAATTGACCGCCAGTTTGTTCGCTGCGGAACCTCAGCTGTTGAGCCCGTCGAATATCGACATCGATCATCGGGGCCGAGTCTGGGTTTGCGAAGTCGTGAACTACCGCAAGCACAAAGGAAAACGCCCAGAAGGGGATCGCATTCTGATTCTGGAAGACACCGACGGTGATGGGCAGGTCGATAAAGAAACGGTCTACTATCAGGGCACGGACATCGATTCTGCGCACGGCGTGTGCGTGTTGGGGAACAAAGTGATCGTTTCTGCGGGCGACAAGGTTCAGGTGTTTACCGACACCGACGGAGACGACAAGCCCGACAAACAGGAAGTGTTGTTCAGCGGTATCGCCGGTTCGCAACACGACCATGGCATTCATGCGTTTACATTCGGTCCCGACGGCAAGCTGTACTTTAACTTCGGCAACGCGGGCCAAGAAATCAAAGACAAGGATGGCAAGCTGATTGTCGACATGGCCGGAAATCGCGTCACCGCTGATCGCAAACCGTATCAAGAAGGGATGGCATTTCGTTGTAATCTGGATGGCAGCGAATTCGAAACGCTGGGCTGGAACTTTCGCAACAACTGGATGCTGGCGGTCGATTCTTACGGATCTGTCTGGCAATCGGACAATGATGACGACGGCAATAAAGGCGTGCGAATTAACTACGTGATGGAGTTCGGCAACTACGGTTATAAAGACGAACAAACCGGCGCGGGCTGGAAGACGCCTCGCACCGGTATGAGCGACAGCGTTCCCGAACAACACTGGCATCTGAATGATCCAGGCGTGGTTCCCAACTTATTGCACACCGGAGCTGGTTCGCCCACCGGAATTACGATCTACGAAGGCGACACGCTGCCGATGTTTCGCGGACACCTGCTGCATTGCGATGCGGGGCCGAATGTTTGCCGAGCTTACATTACCAGCCACGATGCCGCCGGCTACAAAGCGGAAGTGCGTGACATCCTGACAGGCACGCAGGATAAGTGGTTCCGTCCGTCGGATGTCAAGATTGCTCCCGACGGTTCGCTGGTGATTGCCGACTGGTACGACCCCGGTGTGGGCGGTCACGGCATGGGCGATTTAGATCGTGGTCGTTTGTTTCGCATCACACCGTTGAATTCTGACGCGAAGTACGATGTGCCCAAGTTCGATTTTTCAACCGCTGCCGGAGCGATCGAAGCCTTGAAGAATCCAAACTACGCCGCGCGATACATGGCATGGCAGTCGCTTCACAAAAGGGGTCGAGCGGCAGAAGCAGAACTGCAGAAGATGGCTGGTTCTGACAACCCGATCTATCAAGCGCGAGCCTTATGGTTGCTCGGAAAAATCGACGGCCGAGGCCTGCAGACTGTTCAGCAGTGCCTGTCGGCGGACAACTCTGATCTGCGAATCGTCGGTATCCGACTGGCTCGACAACTAAAGCTGGATGTCAGCGAATTCGTCACTCCTTTGATCAAGGACAAATCGCCGCAGGTTCGTCGCGAACTGGCGTTGGCCTTGCGTCACAGCAAATCGCCGCACAAGGCCGAACTGTGGGCTCAGCTGGCGGTTCAACACGATGGCAAAGATCGTTGGTATCTAGAAGCGCTGGGCATCGCCGCCGGTGATGACGCCGATGCGTGTTTTGCCGCGTGGCTGAAGTCAGTTGGCGAAGACTGGAACACGCCGGGCGGGCGAGACATCGTGTGGCGAATGCGTGCCAGCGATGCGGCGGATTATCTGGCCACGATTATTCTGGATCCGCAAACACCAGCCGCAGACCACGATCGCTACATGCGTGCCTTCGATTTTCATGCAGGAGCCAAAAAAGAAGCGGCCTTGGGACGTTTGCTGGGGCTGTAGGAACTCAGGATCGTCGGGACAGCTATTGGCGTAGTGGAAGGTCCACTACGCCAAGAAACCTAGTCTTCAACCACGGGTTAAACGAGCGACGTTTCATTCGTCGCGGCGCGAGGAATCACGTTTCCCCAACTGCGAATCTCACATACTTTCGTCGACGCAGTTTCTGTGCAGCCTTGCTGTTCGGAGATGCGTCGCAACATTCTTGACAGACGGCTTTCGTGATGAAAACAGGCGTGCCCCTGCTGCCTCTACTCTTTGTAATCGGTGTGCTGCTAACCGGTCGGCCGGTCTTCGCTGACGAACCCACACCAGCGCTTGACCCGAAAGATAGGCTCATTGTGCAAACGGTGTTGCGGATGAAATCTTTCGATTTGGAATCATCCGAAAAAGCCAAGGCCGCTGTCTTGCGATATCTTCGCTCGCAACCGGGCACCGATCAGTATTTCGAACTGATTGAACGCTTTAAGCCAGTTGAAATCTCCGACGAACTCGCAGCCTACTGCCTGCTGCATGCACAGGAAACAGCGGGCGTCCGAGGGGCGGAGTTACTGTTCGATATGGGATTCGGTCAAGTGCTAGCGGACGCCGTCAATCACCACGACGTGCAAACAGCGACGGCCGCCGTGGATTTGATTGGTCATGCGGGCGGCAAGAAAACGACGGAATTGATTTCGCCACTGCTGACAAACGAAACGGCACCTTTGGCTGTGCGTACTGCGGCTGTGGCCGCGTTGGGACGCCGCAAGGATGGGCAGCAGGCGATTCTGAAACTGGTGACCGCCGGCAAGTTGACGAAGGATCTGCAGTTTGCGGCGGCCAATGTGTTGTTGTCTTCCACCGATGCAACGATCAAAGCGACTGCTCAACAGCACCTGCAGCTTCCCGCCACCGCCGACACTCAACCCCTGCCGCCGGTTTCTGAACTCGTGAAACGTCGCGGCGACGTGGCGGCAGGAGCACTCGTCTTTCGAAAACTGAATCTATGCGCGACATGTCACAAAGTGAATGGCGAGGGCAAAGAACTCGGTCCCGATTTGTCCGAAATCGGCAGCAAGCTATCTCGCGAAGCCATGTATGTTTCGATCTTAGACCCCAGCGCGGCGATTAGTCACAACTACGAATCCTATGCCGCCGAGACCGACGAAGGTGTGGTCATCGTCGGGCTGCTGGTGAGCGATACGGACGAGAGCCTGACACTGAAGACCCAGGACGGCATTGTTAAGCAGTTGGACAAAGCCACGATTGAGGAATACCAGAAGCTAAAGATTTCGATGATGCCTCAGGATCTGCAAAAAGTGCTGACCGTTCAGGAACTCGTGGATCTGACCGAATATTTGCTAACACTGCGGAAGCCAGACGGCAAGTAAATGAAACTCGTGCATCAGGTTCTGTGCATCGCTAGCCTAGGCCGTTAAAAATTCTGTATCACCACAGGCGTTTGGGGAACTTTCTGTCGCTGCCTATCCTGACTCACTTCAGCTTCCAGAAAACGGACGGAACTTAACGTTCTTGGCACTAGCCTGAACGGCAGTGCCAAGCGGCATCAGCGCAGTGGTAACTGGACACATTTCAGCGTCCCTTTCGCGTTGCGGCCGTAGATATTTCCGTTCAGTAGCACTGGAACCGTCCAGCATCGATCCGTCAGAAAATCGGACCTTGCAAGTTCCTGATATTCGGTCGCCTGAGCCTTCGCTAAGACCAGTTCGCCACGTTCGCTTAGAATCAACAGCTTGTTGTCGGCGATCGTTAGGGAACCGCAACCGAGTCCTTGTTGTTTCCACATCACTTCGCCGGTGTCAAACTTCATGCAGGTGAGCGTGACGACTCGCCCGAGATTCGAATTCCCATCAAATCCATACAGATAGCCGTCCAGCAGGATGCTGTTGTTGAAGTGATTTCGCATCTCTTTATTGCGGTAGACTTGCTTGAGTTCCGTTGCCTGCAAACGAAACAATCCACAACCCACGTTGTAGCCGCTGGAAATATAGATTTGATCATTCACGATAATTGGGGTGGTGGAGTTTGTTCGAAACGGCGACTTCCATGGTGTGAACGCGACTTCACTGCCGTCTGCAGAATCGTTAATTCGCAATCCGTCACAGTCCAAATGGGCCAGCAGAGTCTGATTTCCAACAGTGAATGCTCGCACGGCCCCGTAGCCGGCTGCATGTTCTTCGGACCGCCAATTTAGCTTGCCAGAACGTTTGTTGTAAGACACCAAGCGACCGCCCTGCAGAATCAACTGATCCCCCAGAATCAACGGCGACGAATTGAAGCCCCATTCGTGCAGGTCGACGCCCAGATCTTTCTGCAGCTGATTTTGCCAGACAACGTCGCCCGTTTTTCGGTTGAGACATAACAGGCGTCCGTCGATGCTGAGTGTATAGACGAAGTCGCCGTCGACTGTGGGAGTCGCTCCGGGACCACCTTCGTACAGGTTGGCGTTGAGTTCCGCAGTGTAGCTGTGAGACCAAACCTCCTTGCCCGAATCGGCGTTCAGGCACCACACCGTTTCATGGCCGTCGGCATGTCCCATGGCATACAGCAGGCCGTCGACGATGCTGACCGAACTGAAGCCAATCCCAATTTGCGTGCTCCACCGCTGAGGCAAACCATCCGCTGGCCAGTCCGCAGACCAACCCTGTTCTGTGGAAACCCCATTCAGATGGGGGCCCATCCAGTTCGGCCAGTCTGCAGCGTTGGCACAGCGGGTTAGCAATAGAATGCACAGTACGGTTTGAAGAACAGAACAGCGTGTCATGACATGGTGCCAGAGAAAAGGTTGCTTTCAGGATTGCGAGCGATGTGAGTGCGAATCCGATTATCGCAATTGTAGTTTGTCGTGAGTCGGCCGCCTAGAAATCAACAGAATCAGCCAGTCATTCGGCGGAGGCCTTTATGTAGCACGGTGGTCTCCACCGTGAATCTGTAGCACGATGAAGCCCAACGTGCTAAGAATTGTGACACACAAATTTGCCCTAACATCAGCCGGGTGCAAATGGAAATCCCGTTCATTCGCTTTTCCACGTTTTTCCGTTCCGTTTTTTGTCGCCAAGGATACCCTTGGGACGGATTTGCCTGAGGGACTATACTTCATACGTTCCGTTGTTTTCGTTCCGTAATTTTCAGCAGGTCACTTCGATGCCCACGCAACTCACACGCCCGGATGTGGCCGACATGGTGCTGCGAACGTATAAACGCTGCATTCATCCGGAGCTGTTCGAATCCACCTGCCAAAGCAGTATCAACTTTGGAGGCCGACGCGTGCGATTGCGGTTAGGACGCACGGGGCATTTGCTGGAGTTTCAGGATCGAGACACCGTGATTACGGAAGTCGTGGCCACCAAGCACGAAGAAATGCCGCTTCGTCACCGCGTCGTCCATCGGCGTCTGATTGGCTATCGAACTCACATGATCGATCTGCCAACCGTGCGTTACCACTGCAGTTATCAGCTTGAGCACGTGCCGCTGGATGTGTATCTGCAGTTGCATCGCGAATTCGAAGTCGATGCGACCAAGGCGACGCTGGCCTTAGATCTGCCCGGTGCCACTCCGCAAAGTCCCAGTTGCATCAGCATGCTGAAGTGCGACGTGTTGCCGGAAGGACTGGTGGTCCACGCATTTCACACCTACCCGGACAACGCCGCGGTGCTCAGAACACAAACCTTGTTCGAAGTCTTGACGGACTAACAGGAGCTCCCGGGGCGATCGCAGCAGTGTTGACAACGCGGTGTTGACACGGAATTTGGTTTTCGCAATTTTCGTTCCGCAATGAGCGGACTGTTTTCAGGGGCAAAGCGTCGACAATTTCAACATGTCGACTAAGCTGGCGGCTAGGTGACCTCTACTTCAGCCACTGGAAGACCCAATGACCACTGATCAACACATTTTGGAGATCGCCACACTGCCGGTCGAACAGCAATTGGCCATCGTTCAGGCCATCGTTCAGGCCGTCTGGGAACGGATGCCCGAATGCGCAACTCCTGCCGACACCGCGAAAATCAAGGCGGAATTGGACCGCCGAGTGGACCGCTACCGCGACGATCCGTCCACGGCGATGACACTCGAGGAATTCAAGGCAATGCGGGCGGAGCGGTCTTGAACGTCCTCCTACTGCCGGAACTCGACGCTGACATTATCTGAAGCCATTGATTGGTCCAGCGCGCGTCGCGATGTCTGGGGTGATGAATTCGAAGCGCTGGTCTATCACACAATAGAATCTCATCGGACGCGGATAACGCAAATGAGTTTGGCTTCGCGTCGTTGCTGGATTTGTCGTGACCGGTGGAGTTGGCGTTGCTGCTTGGTTGATGTTGTTCGCACAATTGTCTGAGCCGAAGCTCAATCGTCCTGTTCAGAGAACACCGATTGACGCTCACGTGGGTTCTTTTTTGTTGCATGAGCTTTTTCAGACACGCGCTCTGCGTTCAGGCACTCAAGGCTTGTGATGTGCTTCGAGTAAGCGGATGAAGCGCCGAATCGCTCGCAGACGGCACCCGGAATCACTAGACTCCCGACCTTGGATTTTTCTGCATCATCCGACGCGGCAAAGCCCGCGTGCCATGCAACGCAATGCGCGGTGGCGGCTGGGTCTTGCAGGCAAAACGTGCATGGGGCGCGTCCCATTTTGAGTCCTCTTCTAGTCGGCAATTTGTTATGGCAGTTTTTCTCGGCATCGACATCGGCACCAGTGGCACGAAAACTCTGGCCGTTAACGAAGACGGCAGCATTCTGGCTTCGGCGACGATTGAGTATCCGCTGTCTAGCCCCAAGCCCGGCTGGTCGGAGCAAGAACCTGTCGACTGGTGGGATGCGTCTGTCAAGAGTGTCAAGCAAGTGATGAAGGCCGCAAAACTGAAAGCCGCCGACGTCGGTGGAATTGGCCTCAGCGGTCAGATGCACGGCAGCGTGTTCTTGAATAAAGCCGGCGATGTGATTCGACCGGCGCTGCTGTGGAATGACCAGCGCACGACGGCGGAATGTGCAGAGATCGAACAGCGTGCTGGCGGTCGAGCGAAACTGATCAAAATGGTGGCCAACCCGGCGCTGACTGGATTTACAGCGCCCAAGATTCTGTGGCTGCGAAACAACGAAAAAAGTCACTTCGACCGCACAGTGCAGGTGCTGCTTCCGAAAGACTATGTCCGTTTTCGTTTGACGGGTGAGTTTGCCACGGAAGTCAGTGATGCTTCGGGAACGCTGCTGCTGGATGTGGTCAAACGCGATTGGTCAAAACAGCTGCTGAGTAAACTCGATCTCGATGCTGCTTTGTTGCCGAAGGTTTACGAATCTGAAGATGTGTCCGGCCAGTTAAATGCGTCTGCGGCCGCCGCGATGGGCTTAAAAGCGGGCACGCCAGTGGTGGGTGGTGGCGGCGATCAGGCGGCGGGAGCCATCGGAAACGGCATCGTTCGCAAAGGCATTGTGTCAGCCACGATGGGAACCAGTGGAGTTGTGTTTGCTCACAGCGACGAAGTGCAGGTTGATCCAGAAGGACGCTTGCACACATTCTGTCATGCGGTTCGCGGCAAGTGGCATGTGATGGGATGTG
The DNA here is from genome assembly GCA_041688835.1 of Fuerstiella sp. Classification (GTDB taxonomy): domain Bacteria; phylum Planctomycetota; class Planctomycetia; order Planctomycetales; family Planctomycetaceae; genus Fuerstiella. Next base: position 12,861 of record JBDNHJ010000161.1, on the reverse strand, counting down.
TGCTGTCGGCAGGCGGAAGTCTGCAGTGGTTTCGCAATCAACTTTGCCAAGCGGAAATGGCGGCGGCCAAGAAACAGAAGGTCGATCCTTACGAACTCATCACAGCGCAGGCCGCCGCCGCGCCGGCTGGTTCTGAAGGGTTGTTCTTTTTGCCGTACCTGAGTGGAGAACGCACGCCCTACGCTGATGCGAATGCGCGCGGCTGCTGGGTGGGGCTCAGCCTGCGACATGGCAAGGGCCACATGGCTCGATCTGTCATGGAAGGTGCCACTTATGCGATGCGAGACTCTTTGGAAATTGCCAAGGCCATGGATATTCCCATCAAGGAAATCCGATTGTCCGGCGGTGGGGCGCGTAGTGAATTTTGGCGGCAAATGCAGGCTGACATCTATGGCCAGCCGGTTGTCACAATCAACGCGGAAGAAGGTCCAGCCTATGGCGTTGCATTGCTGGCGGCCGCCGGTACCGGGGCCTACAAAGACGTTGTGGAGGCCTGTAAAGCCACGATTTCCGTCGCCACCAAAACAGCGCCGCAGTCCGCCGCCAAGAAAAAGTATCACGCGGCTTATCCGATGTATCAGAAGCTGTACCAGTCGTTGAAAGACGACTTCGTAGAAATCCAGAAACTGGTGTGATTAGAAAAACAACAAATGATCGGTAGGAACCAGCCGACAGTGGTCTTATAATCATCGGCCCGCGAAAATTCGGTTCGCCCCCAGATTTACCTTCCCTCCATATTCGCCTCAAAGCCTGAGCGCGACAGTCACGATCGCCCACGGAATAAACATGATTCGACGTCACTCCAATCTGAATTTCACCGCACTTTTGGTCCTCACCTGTGTCGCCGTGTTGGCCTCGCAAACCATGGCTCAGAATGCCGGAGCTCAACAGCGCAATCCTGCACGGGCCGCGAAGGCCAAAGCGAAAGTGATGGCAAAAGCCGCTCAAGTGCAGGTCAACGCTCAGGCACAAGCAGCTCAGGCGACGGCACAAGCTGCGGCTCAGGCGAAACCGAAAGCCCAAAAGTCGCCCGCCGTGGGGCCAGCGATTGGCGGTAACACAGCCACACCCATCGATCGTGTGACTGTGGCCGAGGGGTTTCAGGTTGAGTTGCTGTATTCGGTTCCCGGAGTCGAACAGGGTTCGTGGGTCAATCTGTGTACCGACAACAAGGGACGCCTGTTGGTCAGTGATCAGTTCGGTGGTTTGTACCGCATCACACCACCGCCTGCCGGGCAGGCGATTGACGCGGCAGATGTGGAACCCGTGGCCGCCGAAATCCGCGCGGTGAATGGCATGATCTGGGCCTTCGACGCATTGTATGTTGGCGTCAACGACTACGAATCAAAGATTCCTTCTGGGCTGTATCGCATCTCAGACAGCAACGGCGATGACAACCTAGACAAGGTCGAATTGCTTCGCGAAATGGGCGCAAAAGGCGACCATGGGGTGCATGCTTTGATGCTGACTCCTGACAAAGAAGCTCTGTATTTGATCACAGGTAACAACACCAAGCCACCGGCCATCGAAGACAGTTCACCCGTTCGCCAAGTTTGGGGAGAAGACCATCTTCTGCCCAGCATGCCTGACGGCCGTGGACATAATCGCGGCGTGTTGGCTCCTGGAGGAATCGTGTATCGCGTGTCACCCGATGGCAGCAGCTTTGAAGCGTATGCGTCGGGATTCCGCAACATCTTTGATGGAGCTGTGAATCGCGATGGAGAATTATTCACTTACGATGCTGACATGGAGTACGACTTTAACACGCCATGGTATCGCCCGACCAGAATCTGCCACGTGACCAGTGGTGCCGAATACGGCTGGCGAAATGGTGCTGGCAAGCGGATGCCGTTTTACGCCGACAATCTGCCAGCAGTGTTGGATATCGGCCCCGGTTCGCCCACCGGAATGACGTTCGGATACGGTGCCAAGTTCCCGGCCAAGTATCAGGATGCTCTGTACGCACTGGACTGGAGCTGGGGGAAGCTGTACGCCATTCACCTGACGCCAGATGGTGCTTCGTACACGGCCACAAAAGAAGAATTCGTCACTGGAGCACCGCTGCCGATTACAGATGCCATCATCCATCCTCAAGACGGTGCCATGTACTTCACAATCGGTGGTCGGCGTGTGCAGTCGGGCCTGTATCGCGTGACATACGTCGGCGACGAATCGACAGATCTTGTGGAAACTCCAGCGGTCGTCAGCGAAGCACGCAAACAGCGTCATGCTTTGGAAGCGTTTCATGGCCAACAGGATCCACAGGCACTCTCAGTTGCATGGCCGCTGCTGTCAGACAAAGATCGCTTCATCCGCTTTGCGGCTCGCACAGCCATTGAACATCAGCCGACAGAAACATGGGCGGACCAAGCGTTATCTGAAGCCGATCCGGCCAAACAGGTCGAAGCCCTGTTGGCGTTGGCTCGCGTCACCGGCGTGTGTCCTCAACACCGCACAGACGACACGCCAGCCGTGGATACCGCGATGCGTGACAAACTGTTGGAAGCCGTCGTGGCGATTGATGCTTCGGCATTGGACCATTCTTCGCAGCTGACGCTGCAACGTGCGACACAGATCATCCTGAATCGTTTTGGTCGCCCAGATGACGCCTTGGCGAACAAGTTGATTGCCAGTTTCGACCCGTTATTTCCGGCCAAAACAGCGGAAGTGAACTGGCTGTTGTGCGAAACCCTAGCGTTCCTGCAATCTCCCACCGTAGCCGCAAAAGCCATGGCCTTGATCGCAGATGCTCCCGCCCAAGAAGAGCAAATGCAGTATGCACGTTCGATTCGCATGTTGACCGCTGGGTGGACTCCAGAACTGCGAACCGCGTACATCGAATGGTTCTTGATGGCCGCCAACTACAAAGGCGGAGCCAGTTTTGACAAGTTCATTGAGTTCATCCGGACTGATGCGGTGGCTTCCTTGAGTGACGCAGAAAAAGTGTCGATGGCTGAGTTGCTGGCGAAGAAGCCGGAAAAGAAATCGGCCTTGGAAAACCTCGGAGCGATTTTTGTCGGACGACCGACCACCAAGTGGAATCTGGAAGAACTGTCTGCCTCCGCCGCGACCGACATGAAGCACCGCGATTTCACAAACGGCCGCAAGATGTTCGCCGCAGCGGGCTGCTATGCGTGTCACCGTTTTGACAATCAAGGTGGCATGACGGGCCCTGACCTCACGTCTGCCGGCCGCCGCTATTCGGCCCACGACTTACTGGATCAGGTCATCAACCCCAGCAAAGTGATCAACGAACAATTTTCAGCGATCACGGTTCTAACAAATGAGGGCATTACTCACACCGGTGTCGTGGTCAATCTCAACGGGGACAGCATGACGATCAATACCGATCTGACCAATCCGAATCAGCGCGTGAACGTCGACCGCAAAGAAATCGACGAACTCGTCGTTTCGAAAGTCTCGCCGATGCCGGAAGGGCTGTTCAGTAAGATGACCAAGCCTGAGGTGCTTGACTTGACGGCGTATCTGATCAGCGGCGGCGACCCGCAGCATGAGTTCTTCAGTAAGTAAGTAAGTAAGTAAGTAAGTGGGATACCCTTCCAGCCTTGGGCTGGAAGCCTGTCCCACGGACAGCGCTTGAGGCAACAAACCGCCCCACGCAATGCCGGCTCCAGCGCCGGTCAGAATCACGTCGTTGGCAAAACCGCCCACCACGATACCATCGCCGTCGCCGGTTTCGATACGGTCATCCCCCCCGCCGCCAGTCACCACGTCGTCACTGACGTATGTGGTGATGGTGTCCGCTCCGGCGCCCGCGACGATGGTGTTTTCTCCGAGATCTCTGAAGATCGTGTTGTGGCCACCGGCTGCGTGAATGATGTGCGGCAGGTTTTCCGAAGGATCATAATCCGTGCCCGCCACCAGCGTTCCGGCGTAGACGCGATCGTTGCCCAGACCGGTCGAAATGCGGTCACTGCCAGCTCCACCGAGGATCGTGTTGTTGCCAGCGCCGGTGTCGTTGAAGAAATCCGGAAGCCAGTTCGATCGCGCCAATCGCGTTCCCGTAACTCAGGTCGCTGGCCGCTCGGCTTTCCCATCCTGCGGTGCGTGACCTTGATTTCGCTGTCCACCGGCCTGCTGTTCGATGTGGCCTTCGGACCGTACTGCGGCAAGGAAACCGGCGAAACGGCATTGATGCGTCAACTGCTCGACGTGCTGCATCAATACTATTCAATGTTGATTGAATAACCAAAACGGTACTTGACACCTTTCGTTTTTCACCTTTCTTTTTTCTGGCGATTCCCGGAACGTACGATAGCAGCTTAGATACCTTCATGTTACTCGAGCAAAATCATGCTGCTCGCCTCGACATTTTCATCAAAGAGACCTGACCCTTCTGATGCTTTCAATGTCTCAATAGATCCATTCCATCGAATCGCAACCTGACCGGTTATATCAATCAGCTCACGTGTCCCCATTGTTTTCACCCAATATTGTCCCCCGGCGCTATACAGATCTGAGCCACGATAGCGGGAGAACTCCTCTTCCCAGTAAATGAGCAAGTAAGGATTGCGGGGACTGCTGCCACCAGCCCCGCGAAGCAACCAAGCTTCATCGGGCAGAAGAAAAGCGCCCACGGAGTGTAATTGATTCCGGACTGCATCGGCGGTCACCGTACGGCTGCCTTGATTCGGTGGAGCGTTCCTAATGTGTAACGCCAACTGAATTCGCCAGTCGCCCTCTGGAGTTCGTAACGGAAGGCCTCCGGAGGTCCTCTCGTAATCTCTCAAGTGCATCGCCACATCCTTCAGTGTGGCCGTTCGCTGGGCGCTCCTCGCAAATCGGCTAACAGACAAATAGATACCTGTGCCCATACACGCGATCACGAGAATGACCGTCACGAGTCGTGGAACGCTCATACTGTTTTTCCTAATCAATCACGCCACTTTTTTGCCACTCTGCAAACACGGATTCATCCGAAAAATATGGGGAAACAATGGTTTTCCGATGAAATCACGGCCAAGAGTTAAGCGGCAGATTTGGGTTGAGTGGCGGACTTGGGGAATGCACCCCTGATAAGTGCATTGCGAATCTAATGCACTGGGTTCTTATGTCGAAATCTTGCCATGCAGGATTCGCTCCCGCCGCGATACCGGACCGTTGTTCAGCCCCGCCATTCACGTGGCTTTCTATTAACATTTGTGCGACGTCTCGATCAGTGATTGCTTGGAGTTCTCGAAGAACCGCGTTTGCTCCGCTTGGATGATGGGATATGCCGCTCCTCGGAGGAGTTACATCGCCGCTCGGCCGAATTGTGATCCCAACAAGTGCAGGCACGCCGGTTAAAATTTGTGTCTGGTTCTGTGCCCAGATAATTCCGGGGCCCCAGTAGTCAGTCGTGATGACGTAGTCGCTAGGCGGAATTCCCGGGCGAGAGGGACCGTTTGTAATGAGGCTAAACCCCCCGCCTGACAGGACATTGGAAAGACTGGATTCGGGAGTTATTCTTAGCTGAAAATTGAACGTCATGTGGCCCCCGTCCCAATGCTTCCACGCCCCATCGTGCGGCGAAGCTTCGAATTCGTTCGACGATTGGCCAACAGTACCGTCTTCCGGAACGGCGCAGGGATTGACAATCGGGGGCTTTACGATTGGCGAAAACTCCTCGTCGTCAGCCGCGGCATCGCTGCCTTCCACAGGCACATCGGGAGTGGTCGACGGGGCCGTTGTGCCATCGTACAGTTGATAACCTGTGCCGCCATTCTCGGGATTGCTAGTTTCCGAACTATCCGGTTCAGTGGCCCCGTCGTCACCGGGGACGCCTTCCATGTGGACGACGACCGTGGTTCCGGAGTTGTCCGTGTAAGTCGTCGTGTCTCGAATGATGGAGCTGGTGTCGTCAGCGGGCGGGTCGGTCATCGTCACTTGGGCGATGTCGTTCGTCGCACCCGACGGGACGGCTGGGGGCTTGCCTTCAAGGCCGTCGCGGAAAATGTAGGTTCGCGTGACTGTGTTGAACCAGCCGGCGTAGTCAATGCGTTCAACCACCTCGCCTTTGATCGACAGACTGGAGTCAGATTCGTTGACTAGGCCCGCGTCTTGCACGTCACCGAAAGCGATGCGGAATTCGCTGGATGAGTCGCCGACTTCCTTGTAAAAAACTTGATCCCGCATGACCATATAGTCGTCCTCTGTCATGTACCGACCGAGGCTGTAGTCATCGGATTGCAGTAAGAGATTTGTTTCGCTGCTGTGACTGCGGCTGATTTCGAAATGCGTTGAGTCACCACCAAAACCGATGCTGATGTTACTGTCTGACTCAGAGTGCTGAAAATCGTTAAACGTCACTTTGCTGTGACCTTCGCCCCAGTAATCTGAATTGAGCTGTCGTGTCAGTTCCGAATACTGGAAGTCCTTCGTACTGGAACTTGAGCTATTGGTGTCGAACCCGATCTGAAAGCCTGACACTCCGTTGGCCACGCTGTCGGCGGCAGATTGTTGGCCAGCTTTGGGCTTGCTGGTCGGCGTGACAATCACGTCACCATCCTGCGGCTGAAGATTGGATGCTGTGATTGCGCTATTCGCCGCAGAGTCACTGGCGGTTGCCGTGGAACTGGAATCGGTCGTGCCGCCCGTGGTCGTCATGCTGCCGCTGTCGGCGGTCGTTGCGGCTGAGCTGCTGGCGTTTCCGATCGAGAAGCTAAATCCTGTGAAGTTGGACGATGACGTTTCGTCCAGGATATCCACCTCCAGATGTTCGTCGGTTTCACTGGCAGCGTCGCCGGACGCTGAACTTTCTTTCATCGTGAACTTGCGAGTTGAACTGCCGCCGGCCATGGCCGACATCCCGAAACCAAAGGTGGTGGAGGATTGTCCGGTCAGCATTCCCAGCAGGCCGCTGGCTTCGGGGTAGACGGTTGTTACGGAGAATGACCCTGCAATCGAACCGCTGGCAAAGGCGTTGTAGGTGTACGTGTGCTCAATATCTGGCGTACTGGCTGGAGTGGTTGTCGTTGGCGCGGACGACGATATGACGGGGTCGGCCGCCGAATCACCCGAAAATGTTACGGGGTCGCTGCCGTTCGCCCCGCTGCTTTCCGAACGGGTTTCTGTTTTGGTCGTCTTGGGCGGAGCCGTCAGATCGATGGTGTCGCCGTCGTGCCACGAAAACGAAGCTGAAAAACTGATGGTCATGACCCGTTGAATACCGGGTTGTCCGTCATCCAGCGTGACCTTTGTTTCGATCACGACGGTGTCCATGGTGGACGATGTCGTAAAGCCACGCTTCGGTTTCTCAGCCGCCGGCTCAGCGGTGGGTGCCACAATCGTCGAGGTGGCACCGCTGTCGGTGGCTGACGACTCGGCTTCGGTCGCTGAGTCTGCCTGTGGAGCTCCATACACGACTGGTCCGCCATCCGCTGGCTGGACCTGAAGTTCATCCGGCTGATCGTTGACACTGGCAGTCGCAGCACCGATCCATTCCGCCGGAATCGCGTCTCCCGCCCCGAACGAAAACGACTCACTGATGCTGTACGATGTAATCGTGGTTGTGCCATTGATGACCGTGATAGAATACGTCTCAGTGCCTTGCCCCCGCATGGGTTCGGCGGGTGATGCAGCATCGCTTTCGTTCGACCCACCAACAGCTGCCGAACCGTCCGACGTGTCGTCGGCCACGGTCGGTGCGGGTGTTCCCCAAGCATTGCTGATCGATTGCGAAACAACCCAGTCGTGAGGGCCGTTGTAGGTTTGGTCGATCACTACTGTGTGGGCCACATCGATCAATTCAGGCGACTGGTCATCCTGTGTCTCGTCAGCGGTAGCACCTTCCGTGCTGCTGGCAGACTCGACGTCAGCGGCTGATGCGTCGACGCTGGAATTTGTGGTATTCGCGTTGTTAAACGACGCCGTTCCATCCGGCTCAACTTCGAACAATGAATCGCGAAGGGCGTGCAACGGAAGAGCGCTCGTATCCAGATTCAGCAACTTTGCCGTGGCAAACGGGGCGACCGTATTTTCTGTGTCCGGATCATCGCCTGTTGTCGGCGTGTCGCCGACCGCAGAATCATTGTCGCCGGTTTGGCTGTCTGGCACTTCGTACGTTGGGTTTTCGCACAGGGAGTCGTCGTACGTTTCGTACGTCGAATCTTCAACGACGTCTTCGTACGCTCCATCGGCTTGGCCTGTTGAGTAATTCTCATACTCGTAAAATTCATCTTCGTAGTCACGGATTTCGTCTGCCAACGGGCTGTCTGCAGCGAGATCAAAATAGTCTGTGCTGCCGTAAGGATTATCCGGCGCATCGGTTGTGTATTCGTACGTGTCCATGTCGTAGCCCGCGTAATCATCGTCGCTCGACGTGTCGTAGACATCGGTGTCCACACTGGTCGCACTCAACAGCAACCGAGCTTCCACAGGCTCAACCGCATGGCTGCGAAAAGGAACGATTGCGACGCCATTTGCCCCCCCCGCCTAAACTCACACGCCGCTGGCGGATTGAGGTTTGCAAAGTCACCCGTAACGTCTGAAGCCAATTTTGCACAACCATGAAGTTCGCTTTCCATCAGTCAATGAGTCGTATCAGCAACAATCACACTGGAGTTATCAAACCCTAACTTAGGCTCAATTGAAGACGCTATCGATAAACTCGCCCTATTTCGAAGAATTGTCGAATTCGACTTCACGCCAAGTCATCGGTTCGATTCGCTTGCAGGACGTGTGCCATCTGCATCACGGTGTCGCGGCGTGGCGAAGCGAGGGCTGCGCAAAAACATGCTGTCCAGTCGTGTTGAAGTGCGTTGTATCGCATGGCAAATGATACGATCCGTTGCAGTGCTTGGGCGAGACTGGACCGGTAAGGCTGGGCTGTAGAGAATTTGGTATTGGAGTGATTTCGGGTTGCGCGAGTTTTGTTCCGTGTTTTAATCGCGAAGCGATGGTATGTTTTCGCCTCGGACTGACGTCCGAGGCGAAAAGCTGTCGTTCTGTCCGGACTAAAATGCCCAAACGAAATCGCATGGCAACATCACCTTATTCGCAGCCCAAGGTAAGGCGTCCATTCTACCGCTTGAAAGTACCGCGATGACAGCTCACATCATAACACTGTTGGTGGCCCTGCATTTGGCGGCATCGATCGTTGAGGGTGCTGCGTTGGTCGAGCGGCCGAACATTGTGTTGATTCTGAGCGATGACCAGGCGTGGACTGATTATGGGTTTATGGGGCACCCACAGATTCGGACGCCGCACTTGGACCAACTCGCGGCACGCAGCATCGTGTTTGATCGGGGCTATGTGGCTTCGCCGTTGTGTCGGCCGTCTTTGGCGTCTCTGATCACTGGGCTGTATCCCACGCAACATGGCATCACCGGCAATGATGTGGATGCTCGTCAAAACAGAGCCGTGCTGGATTTGCCGCTGCGAGAAGCATTTCACCGGCATCCGAGTTTTATTCGCTCACTGACTGCCGCCGGCTATTTGACTCATCAGTCCGGCAAGTTCTGGGAAGGTTCGTTTCAGGACGGCGGATTCACTCATGGGATGACTCACGGCGATCCTGCACGAGGCGGGCGACATGGCGATGCGGGATTGAAAATCGGCCGCGACGGCATGACGCCGGTCACCGAATTCATGGATCTGGCCATCGACCAGAAGCAGCCCTTCTTTGTGTGGTACGCCCCGTTTTTGCCTCACACGCCCCACAATCCGCCGCAGCGACTTTTGGAAAAGTACAGCCAGTTCGGTCGAGCCGCAGACGTGGCGAAATATTACGCCATGTGCGAATGGTTTGACGAAACCTGCGGCCAGTTACTGGACCATCTGGACACGAAAGGCGTGTCTGAAAACACGATCGTGCTGTACATCTGCGACAACGGTTGGGCGGCGGCCAGCACGAATGCGGATGACCCGCATCAAAAACTGTGGAAAGGGTTTGCTCAACGCTCGAAAGGTTCGCCGTTCGAAAACGGTATCCGCACCCCCATCATGGTTTCGTGGCCACAACACATTAAGCCAGAAAAACGCACTGAACTCGCTCACGCAATTGACCTGTATCCGACAATTGCGGCTGCAGCTGGATTCGATCCTCCCGCGAATCTGCCCGGCGTCAATCTGCTAAATGCGAAGACGCGTGTCCAGCGAAAACGTGTCTTCGGCGTCACGCATTCGATTCACAACATGACAGTCGGCGATCCGAACGACACGCTGCAATATCTGTGGTGCGTGGAACGCGACTGGAAGCTACTTCTGCGGCATCACGGAATCGACACAACCGACTACCGCAACCTGCATGTCTGGGACGACGTCCCCGTTCGACTCTACAACCTAGCAACAGACCCGCACGAAGAAAACAACCTTGCCGATTTGCATCCGGACATCGTAATGCGACTGACGGCTGAGATTGAAACGTGGCATCGATCCGGCAGCGATCAACCCTAGTCGCCGTGAACCTTGATCGCGACTTGGGACAAGCAACCTGCATTGCTGTTCAGGCCACTGTTTCACAGAAACTCTCGATGCAAACCAGAAACGTACTACTGCTAACAGTCTTATTGATTTCTGGCCAATCGACATTGAATGCCGAAGAGAACTGGCATCAACCAGCGGGGCCGAATGGCAATTGGCAGGTCGATGGTGATCCACCAACCGCATGGAGCGCCACCCGCAGTGAAAACATCCGCTGGCGAACGCCAATGCCGGAAGCGGGAATGAGCGGCGTGACGATTTGGGGCGATCGCGTTTTTGTGACCACGCATGTTCCAATTCAGTCGGAGGAAGAGAAAGATTCCGTGACTGACATGATCGGGTTTTGTCTGAACGCAGACACCGGCGAAATTCAGTGGCAGGTCACATTGCCCGGCACTGCGTTCATTTCCTTGGCGGGGGGATTCACGGACGGAACGGTCTTCGCACCGATCACCGATGGGCGGCACGTTTGGTTCTTCAATCGCTGTGGTTCGATGGGCTGCTACGACATGACGGGAAAAGAAGTTTGGCTGCGACAATGGAAGCCGCGGTTCAAGCACAACAATCGTCAGGCCGAACCTTATCTGGTCGGTGACGCGCTTTTGTATGTCGAAGTCGCCAATAAGACAGAAGGCGCGAAGATCCAGAAATGGACTTCACCGACAAAAACATCCAAAGGGACGAACGTCCCTGAGGGCGTCGACGAACGGGAAGTCTGGACCTATCTGCATGGCATCGACAAACGCACGGGGCAAGTGCTGTGGCGTGAGAACGTTGGCACGGTGGTTCACAACACGCCGGTCGTCGGTGTCACAGCCGATAGAAAACTGGCCGTGTCACATTCACGAGGCGGTCCACATGGACCGTTCGAAAAACCAGCCGGCCACAGCCTGACCAGCCTCGCAGCTGGGGAGGAAGGGAAAAATCTGTGGAGCACCGAAATTAAGGGATACGATCCGTCTTTTGCAAGTCACTGGAACGCCAAATATGTGTTCGGTTTTCGAGCTGGACATCACGTGGTGCTGGATGCCACTTGCGGAACGTTGCTGCGAGAGCAACCGCTGTATTCGGAGGCGACGGTTTGGAAATTCGCACCGAGCGACGAGATGTGGACGCAGCAAACGAACGTGTCTGTCAAAGCCGGCAAAGGCCATCCGAATACGAACCAAGCCAACATTGTGGTCGGCGACTGGCATTGGTTTCTATCGCACAACGTCCACTATTTGGGACGAGTCCACTTCGAAACAGGCAACGTTGAATACTTAGAACTACCGGCCCAGCTAATACCAAGCACCGAGTCACGAGAAAAAGACGTTCGATTGTGGGGGACGGGGCACCCCGAAAACCGCCCGCTTAATGCGGTCGGTTTCGCCGTCGGCGACAAAGGTTACAACGGCACAGGCTGGGGCCACATTTCTGCAGCCAGTCCCACTTTGATCGGCCGGTATTTGTTCCTGCCAGTTGTGACAGGCACCGTTTACGTCATCGACACACAAGTCGAACAGCTTTCTCCCGAAGCCATCGTCGCCGTAAACGACCTCGGCCCCGGCGGAGAAACATGGACACTCGCCACGCTGACCTATGCGAACGGCCGACTGTATGCGCACACATGAAAGAAATCCTCTGCATCGAAAACAGCCGATCAAATTGTCGTGGAACAGGCTTCCAGCCTTTTTGTCCCACACAACCTTTTAGCCCCCGTGAGCTCACGGGTGAACGAGATCTGAAATGAGATTGATCGTAGCGATGCCAGTCTCGGGGAGCGTGCGATTTATAGATTGAGGCTTTTGTTTCGTGAGCGGCATCTTGTAAATCGCCGTTGCTCCGCAACATCGTTGTTTGTGACAGTACCGGGTTTGCCATATGCGGTGAAGCTGTATTCACTGGCACTGACGAACCTTCCGTTCCGCCGGTACTTACCGATCGTCGGGTTCTGTCATGTGGCGAATTCGGTCCTGTTCATCGGACTCGGTGCGGCAGCCGGCGCAGTGAATTCGAAACTGTTGATCGGTCTATCCGTACTCGCCGTTGTGATGGTGTTCCGCGACAATTGGTTTTTCCGGTTGGCGACAATTAGAAGTGCCGGTTGCTGAGTGTGCTGCTTGAGCATCAGAGGCGCGGTTCTGACTCAGCGACAATTAGAATTCCCGGGTGAGATTGAATTGTGGATCATTGTAACTCCGGATTTTCATGGAGGTTACGATGGTCAAGGATGGATGCGTCAAGGAACTTCGGCGGTTGCTCGGGATGGGCAGGACTCTGGTCGATTCGGCAAGGATGGCGGAAATGAGCGAGAAATCGGCACGAAAATACCGCGACGACGATGGACTGCCGTCGCAGAAGAACGCGTCTCGAAAGTATCGGACTCGGACCGATCCTTTCGAAGACGTGTGGGGCGAAATTCAGGAGCGACTCGAAACCGAGCCTCGTCTCAAAGCG
>JBDNHJ010000160.1:0-4033 GCA_041688835.1 Fuerstiella sp. | reverse complement strand
GATGAGTCGCCATTGACAGCTGGTTCGACATGCGGACCTCCCCCGACACTTCGCGTGCCGAAATTGATCAACATACCCAACCCCTCAGTGGCCGGTTTTAACCCGCACATCAATGGCTGGTTTTAAGCGCTCACTGACACATTCAGACGGCAATGGGCTGGAGGAATTGTCATCTCCATCAGTTCAAAATCAACGGCGACCGCTACGGCGATCCTCAACTCATCGACGATGGTTTTGAGGACTTTGAATGCGTGGATTCGACCGTGACAAGGATCAGCGATATTGTCCCGAACGGTGGCCAGCGATTCCAGTTTGGGTATGAATACGACTTTGGCGACAGTTGGCATCATGGGATACTCTTCGAGGGATGTCTGCGAGCCGAGAAAGGCGAACGATATCCAGTCTGCGTGGAAGGCGAGAGAAACTGTCCACCAGAAGACGTAGGTGGTATCGGGGGCTACGTCGAATTTCTTGACGCCATTGCCGACCCGGATAACGAACAACACGACGACTTCTTGAAGTGGGGCGGCGACTTCGATTCGGAAACGTTTGATGCAGAGAACGCCACGAAGAAGATGCAACGTGGGTTACCTGATTGGAGGACGATGTGATGGCGAAGTCGCCGATCCTAGACGCCGAGCCACCGACATCTGCCCTACGCATCGCCTACCGGGACCTGTGCATAGCTATTTCCACCGCCCGCAACGACGACCAACCAGTGAGTGCCAGACTTGCGGGGTGCTGCAAGATTCTGGACCGCAGTTTCCGATGTGATGTCAAGAATTCGTTTGGCCGTTTCGAAGCTGACGACCGCCTTAAATGTTGGAATTGCGTCGCGGCAGTATGAGGCAATGACTTCGGGGATCTCGTGCCGAGGCATTCCCTGAGACGCCAGAGCGGCGTAGGTTAATTGCTTGCCGATGTCGTCCGTCATCTCAACGATAAGCCCGACCGGATCCTCGAACCCGGATTCCTGCATCCGCCGAACCACATCCGTCCCATTGTGTGACAGCAAATGCCTTCGCAGTTCTTTGGAGTTGTCGGAAAGGCCAGAGGACATGAATAGATTGCAGAAACGGTTTGCGAGGCGGATTATGGATTTTCGAAGGCTATGACCCGTATTGGACGAACACTCGGTCCTCAATGCAATGAAAACGGCCTGGCGTTTCATCTTGAAACGCTAGGCCGCGGGCATCGATGCGGTGCATGGTTGACTCGACCGTCAGGATTTCTTCGTTTCAGCTGTTGATGGTTGACGTGATTCCGTGGGAGGCTTGCTGGGTTGTTTAGGTTGATGACTTCCGCCGTTGGCCATGAGATTGGTTCCTTTGAGAGGACGCGATGAGACTGCCTAAATAGTCAACCTTTGACTACTCCATGTCCGACTATACGTTGCCGCCCGAAAGGTGGCAACACTGAACATGGAAAAAACGATTCACGGCGACGAGTATCTGGTGGTGATTCAGCTATTAAAGCAACTCCGCAAGGCTGCTGGTCTGACACAAATACAGATGGCGGCTCAGCTCGACCAGACTCAGTCCCTCTTCAGCAAATACGAGCGAGGCGAGATTCGGCTGGATGTCATTCAATTGCGAACCATCGCTTCCATTCTAGGACTCACGCTCACCGAGTTCTCTGAGAAGCTGGAGCAAAGATTGACTGCACAGACCACCCGTCAGCCGAACCGACGACGGTCGTCCTCCTGAAGCGCCTTCGAAGCCATTGAAACGACGTTCGGGAAACCCATACATTTTCCGCCGAAATGGCAGCGTTATCTGGAATACGGTTTCAAGACAGTGTCTGTTTCGACACGGCTTCCGATTTGCTCAAGCGGATCATTCGGCGACTGCAACAACTGCTGTGTTCGATGTTGGTATTTCCTGAGTGTGTCCTTGGACGTGAGAAAGAAAATTGTCTCGACGAGCACGAATCCGGTATCGATCCAGCTTACGTGGCATGTTGGCCGGACGGTGATTCTGTAGCAGATCCACGTGATGGCGGTGGCGACGCACATGTTGGCGTAAAATTGGTAGTGAACATAATGGATTTCGATCAGCAACCGATAGGCATCGACTTTGCCAGGGAGTCGTGAGAAGTCGAGATCCGGGGCCGTAAGCCCAGTGGCTGCATGAACCAGATCAACACCGGCCCAACGAACGGCGGTGACTGTCATGCCCACTGCGAGCGATGCCACTGTCAGATACAGGAAACCGCTGATCGTCGGCGCATCATTCGGAGTCGATGCAAACCAGGAGCGCAGTGCTGGTGAAAAGGAACTCAATCCCCACAGTGCGGTTGCACCCGGAACAAGGTAGGCAATCAGAACTCCGAAATTGTTACTGGTGACGTCTTTCACCGGACGAGAGTACCGCCGGTTGGATCATCGCGCAAGGGACAATTGTGGATACGGCGGTCTCCGCAAATTGAAGCTCAGGTATTTCGGTCCCTTCGGTTTTTCCTACGTACCACCGCTTATGCAGATTTTGATTCCGGAATTTTGGGGGTCGATGACGGTGCTTCAGTGGCAACTCAGGGTGCTGCGCCCATGGTTACGTTCAACGGCACTCCGCTCCCAGTGTACGTCACTGTCAGCGCAGTAAAAAAGATAGCCGCCGTCGTGATTTCTGATTGTATCACGGCGTCAAGGTCCGTTCGCCACGCGGTGCGGGCTCTCTGCTGCTTTTCGTTCCGAAAAGACTCCACCTTGACTTGCCGTGTCCGAAAGCCTTGCAGGCCGACGGCGGGCCATGACTGATGAGCAGTCAAAGCAAACATCAAAGCTGTTCATGCCGAGAGCGTTCATATCAGGAGAACAAAATCATGAAGAAAGAAGAAGCCGTTGAACTCGCAGACAAATGCCTCAATGACCTGGTCGCAGCGCTGGAACAGGGGCAAACCGATGTGTTGGAGAAGTATCTCGGAGCATTGGCCCGATTTCATCATTACAGCTTCGGTAATATGATGATGATCGTGGCTCAGCTTCCGGAGGCCAGCAAAGTGGCCGGGTTCCCTACATGCAGAAAGCTCGGCCGCTGGGTCAAGAAAGGAGAATCCGGAATCGCTATTCTGGCACCCATGGTGGACGAAAGAAGGACGAAGAGTCGGACGATCGCGTGGAACCTGCACGATCAGGTGCGAAGCCAGTGTTTGGTTTCAAAGCCGTCCATGTGTTCGATATCAGTCAGACCGAGGGCGAAGAATTGCCGCAGCTTTCAGAGATCAGTGGTTCGGCAGAAAACAACCTACTGCATCTGGAGAGTGTGTACCAGACACTGAACATCAAACTGGAGACGCGTCCCATGCCGGACGGAATCCGAGGCGCTTCACTGGGTCGTCACGTTGTCGTCAAAGAAGGGCTCGACAAATCCATGAGATTTCGAATACTGGCCCATGAGCTCGCTCATGAAATTTTGCATTCTCACCGTGTTGGGCACGACGTTATCAAGAACCGCACGTTGCTCGAAACAGAAGCCGAAGCTGTTGCATTTGTTGTTTGCAAAGCTCACGGAGTTGATACTCAGTCTCTGAGCAGCGAGTACATCCACCTGCATCAGGGAGACAACAAGTTGCTGACGGCTTCACTGGACCGAATTCAGCAAACAGCAACACGAATCATCGGCCTGATTGAGGATGACAAGAACGCTCCCATCAAAATCCGATTCAGCCACCGATTGCAGGACCGACGCCACGTCACTCATCAGAGCATTTGACATCAGCCCCAGCCTCGCCAACAGACGAGCCCGATTCGATGAGGATTTCGCTCGCCGTTCACCGAATGGGTGACTGTTGGTGAGGTGAAGATCAGGTTCGACACAAGATTGACAGCAAGCGGGAAAGCCACCTGCCACGGCAGCTTCTTCCTCATCGCCTGCACGAACACGAAACCAAACGTGACAGCGATAAACAGCTTGTTTCCGAGCCGAAGCGCAAGAAAATTGGCTGCGTGAAGCCATGATGGAGCAGGAATTTCAACAGATGTTGATCGCAGCCGCCCATCGGGAATTTTTGAAGATAATTGGACATTTCCAATCTG
>JBDNHJ010000159.1:0-12248 GCA_041688835.1 Fuerstiella sp. | reverse complement strand
GCGTAAAACGGAGAACCTAGCACAAGCTGTTGCTCAGGGAAATCTCAGCCCGACGGTAGCGCGTTTGCTCGAACAGGCTGAGGCCGTGGTCCTAAAGAAGTCCCTACAAGTCGAAGTGCTTGAAGCGGAGCTGAATGACGAGAATTCACGCACGAAAGACAATGAATGGCATTCCGCCTTGTCGAACTGATTATCCCCGCCAGTTGCGCGGCCGAGGTCGCTGTCGTGGGATTGATGCGCGACGACACGGCGGTGATCGTCGGTGCGATGGTGATTGCTCCGCTGCTGGGACCGAACGTCTGCCTGTGCCTGGCCACGACTTTGGGAGACGCTCAACTGGCGAAGCAGTCTCTGATAACCAACGCCGTTGGACTGGCGATCGCATTGGCTGGAGCGGTGCTGATCGGATTATTGTTTCCAATTGATCCGACCATCGACTCCATCCGTTCGCGCACCGCAGTGTCCGTTGGCGACATTATTCTGGCTCTGGCGGCCGGCTGCGCGGGAGTCTTGGCATTCACGACCGGCGCTTCGTCGGCCTTGATCGGAGTGATGGTCGCGGTCGCGCTGCTGCCGCCGTTCGCGGTCTTCGGCTTGCTGTTGGCGACGAGGGAATTCCCTGCAGCCAGCGGAGCGTTGTTGCTGGTCGCGACGAACGTGATCTGCGTCAACCTTGCCGGAGTGCTGACATTCGCCGCACAAGGCGTGCGACCACGCACATGGTGGGAAGCCGAACGTGCCGAGAAGAGAACTCGCATTGCAGTTGCCACATGGATCGCTCTACTGCTGGCGGTCATCGATCGTGAACACATTGCGCTGTCGGTTCGCCTGTCGGCGAAAGTGCCGCCCGGTAGGCGGCACCTACTTTGCGGCATGAGAGTTGCTTTGCAGGGACGGTGAATGCGGGGGTGTTGTTACCGTCGCGCACTTTGTCTTCTCAAAACAGGAGGAACTGTCATGGGCAAGCTACATTTCGTCGCGTTGCAGGGCGCGTTGACACTGACTTTGGCCATGGGGTGTACTCCGGCACAGAAGTCTGGCACAGGGTTTACTCTGCCCGACGGCGACCGCGACAAAGGAGAAACGGCCTTCGTGGAGCTCAACTGCCACCACTGTCACACCGTCGCCGCGACCGACCTGCCTGTGGTCGACGGCAGGGAGATGAATGTGCGGCTGGGTGGTGAAGTGTCGCGCATTGGCACATATGGCGAGCTGGTGACATCGATCATCAATCCGTCGCATCGCCTTGCCAAAGGACACAAGACAGAAGACGTTGCCGAAGAAGGCGGCGAATCACTGATGACGAACTACAACGACGTTTTGACGGTGCAGCAATTGATCGATCTGGTCGCCTTTCTGCAGTCACGCTACAAGCTGCGGGAATACGAATCGACGGATTATCCGCTATACTACGGCCAATAGTTTCGATGAGGAGTACATCCGCATGGACGGGAGCTTTGATGACATTGTCCAACCACTGGAATCAACGAATCTATGCACTCTGGGCTCCGGTTTACGACCTACTGATTCGATTCCATCCTGTCACGCGCCTGCGAGCCCGCTCAATGGAAGCGGCTGACGTTTCGGCGGCGTCCGACGTGCTGCTGGTGGGTGTTGGCACTGGTGCCGATCTGCCACATCTTGCACATTTGCATTTGCAATCTCAGGCCCGCGAAGTGGACATTGTGGGCGTCGATCTCAGTCCGGCGATGCTCAAACGCTGTCGCCGAACAGCAAAACGCCTCAACCTACCGTTGGTGACGCTATGTGGTGACGCCGCGGCCCTCCCGCTGAGTGACAACGCGTTCGACGTGGTTGTTCTGACGCTGATCGTTTCCGTGGTGCTGGAGCCTCAGGCCTGTGTGGCGGAAGCCATGCGTGTGCTGCGACCGAATGGAAAAGTTGTGGTCGTTGACAAGTTCCTGCCGTGTCACCAAAACGTGACAGTGTTGCGGCGACTGCTGAACATCGTGACTCGACCCTTTGGCACCGATATCAACCGTCGCTGGGAAGACATAGCTCCCGCTGCCACCCGCACAATCATCGATCAGTCCAGCCAACCGGTAGGCTCCATGCGAGTGATTGTGCTGCAGAAAGTGCAGACACCGAAAGATACACACTGACCTGTGCGATGCCGCGCAACCGTGCCTATCTGCTCAGCCATGTCTCGACCATACACCCTCTGCAGCCGCCCCAGCTTTTCACCTCACCTCACATCAGGTTACGCATGGCTGGACAATGTTCGCGCTTACGCTGAGAACGGCACGGTGACATTGTCCGGTGAAGTGCATTCGCTGTTACTGCGCAAAGTCGCACAAGAGGCCGCTCACAGCGTGCCCGTGGTACACCGTGTGCAGCGTCATGTGCGTGTTGCGTGACGTCCGTTTCTCAGCAACATGATTCTGACCGATCGGCATTGAATGACTGAGTATCGTTCCTAGGCAACGGAAACAAAAACCCATTCGATTCGTCGCCGGAACTGCCTCCGCATATCACCCAGATTTTGTCTTGCTGCGAAGCTTGCGGGTTAATTAAGGTAACTGCCAAAATTCGTCAGCGATCCGCTACGGACTCGGCCATGAGAATCGAAACCGACAAGTCGAGGAGGTCAATGATCAGTTCTCTCACGACGACAGACACGCCCGCAGGCCAATGGCTTCCGCAAAGATATGGCACCACTGCGACGGACGGCTTATCGCATCCGGCTGTGCGGGACGCTATTCGTACGGCTCGGTAACGAGGCGTGTTGGTGGCGATTGTCACGGGCCGCCGATCAGCCACATTTTGTGAACTCATCGCGGATATCAACCAGATCCCCACCGATGTGGTGCATGGCCACCTGCAACGTCACGATTTTTCACGCTGGATCGGCCATACCTTCGCCGACACGACATGGCGGGTTCGGTGCGAATTATGGAATCGCAACTTCGTGCGCCTAACTACGTAGACAACTTCCGAACAGCCCTAGCCGCTGCGATTCGAGAACGATACGATGCCAGAAAGTAGGTGCCGTCTGCCGGGCGGTACTTTCGCCGCAAGGCGAACCGAGCGCAGATGGAACCTTCCAAAAACGTGACCGCTGCGGTCGTAGATTTAGTGCCAGAAGGTACGTCGTTTGTCCGCCGACGTGGGATACGAGTTCAGACGTTGTTTGGTCGCAGTCGCAGCAAGCTGCGAAGTCCTGCCCGGCAGGCAGGACCTACTTTAATACTCAATCATGCGTTCCAATTCCTTCGCCTGCTGAATCCAGTCTTGCACGCGCGTTTCACCCGGTACGTGTCGCACGAGCTTGCGGCGCTTGTTGACTTCCACCATTTTCGCGTACAGATGTTCCGCGTTGCGCTGAGCCAACTCGGGCACGGTGTCGACGCCGGAGGCTTCCAGCAGGTCGGAATACTCTTCGCCAACGCCACGAATGCGAAACAGGTCGGCTCGATTCACAAACGCCAACAGCATTTTTCCGCTCACGCCGGATTCCTTGGCAATCTGCCGACGTCCCTGTCGAGTTGCACAGCGTCTCAACAGTGTCTGTGTTGTCCCGATCTTCGCCTGAGCAAGTTTTTCGGCATACTGTTCGCCGATTCCTTCGATGTTCACGAGTGCTGGCATGAGTGTTTCCTTTCGACTTGACGGTTGTTCAATAGACGCCTGTGTGACAGAAGCAGCAATGCAAATGTGATACCGATCTACGCCAACGCGATTCTGCCGCAAGGAAGACGTACCGGCACCGTGCTGCGTCGCACGCCCGCGCGTCTGCCGTCGCCCGCAGCGGCATGCGAAGCGATTGGGTGAGAACCATTTACGTTGGCACGAGGTTTGCTGACGATCTGGTGTAGCAATCGTGCGGCGTTTCACGTTCGGGATGCCGCTTCATCTTATCGATACCACAGTCTAGGATTCAACGTGACAGTCCGCCGAGGGAACTACGGCAAAACTGTCTATCGCAACGGAGGTCGATATCGCTGGTAGGTGCCGCCTGCCGGGTGGCACTTTCGCCGCTAGGCGAACCGAGCGGAGGGTGATCGTTCGAAAAACGTGGCCAATGTGGCAGTAGATTTGGTGCGAGCAGGTACGTCGTTTGTCCGCCGACGTGGGATACGTGTTCAGACGTTGTTTGGTCGCAGTCGCAGCAAGCTGCGGAGTTCTGGCCGGCAGGCAGGACCTACAGGCGCGTTCAAAGTTTCGTTGGAAAACTGCGGTGCGAAAGTTCGTCACAATCTTGAGATGGGTGGCTCGTTGTTGGGCCTGTGCAAGTCACTGAGGACATCAGCGGCGACCCTAGAAAGCCAGACGTATGAGATCACCCACCGAAGACCTCACGATTCACAGTTCCGAAGTTGACAGGGAAGTCCGGCCCGCACGCATCGCCATCGTGGTCGTCTCGACGCATCACGGCAACACTCGGAAAGTTGCTGAGGCAATCGCCGCGACACTCGGTGCCGACTTGTTGAGCGTCGATCAAGTCGGGACACACTCGCTGCAGGAATACGACCTAGTAGGTTTCGGTTCTGGTATCTACTTTGGATGCCATGACCGATCACTGCGACGAGTTGTGAAGTCGATGCAGCATGTTCCGTCGGCGAGCTTCGTGTTTTCGACGGCTGGTCTGCCTTGGCTGTCAAAGTTGTTTCACTGGGCGTTGCGAAAATCGCTGACACAACGAGGCAGTCAAATCCTCGGGGAATTTTGCTGTCGTGGCTGGGACACCGTTGGTCCGTTGTTTCTGATGGGTGGCATCAATCGCCGGCATCCTGACGAACGCGACCTGAAACGAGCCACGAAGTTTGCAACGCAACTGGCGGTACGCACATCCAAGCGTGACTAGGCATTCGATGAATTCCACCGCCAGCGGATTCGACACACTGTCGCCTCAATGCGACTTCTGCAGATGATGCCGTTGTTTGAGCCACGACTCGAACTGCTGGCTCGCAGCCTGAAACGCTTTTTCGACAGAGATGTACACGTCGGCATCGGCGTTCTGGCTGCGGTCGACAACAATCTCCCGACACGGGAGTGCCAGAACGAGTCTCACATCATACAAACCATTCGTCTTGTCATAGCATTCCAGATCGCGTGCTTTTGGCCCGTACACCACGATGTCGCAGCCAATGATTGAGTCATATTGGGCTTCCAGCTCCGCAATCCGGGCATCGATTTCCCAGACCACCTGTTCGTCGCGTTCCATCGACTGAAAGCAAACATTAAGAGGAACCATCATCGTTTCATCTCCCTGAATGTGATACGTGACCAGAAGCAACACTGCCTCCGTGCCCATTCTGCGATGCTAGTTTGTGGGAATGGTGCTGCCAGTCAAAAGTCACCGTGAGGAGTTGTCAGGAAATTCCGGACAGTAGGTGCCGCCTGCCGGGCGGCACTTTCGCCGACAGGCGAACCGAGCGCAGATTCATCGTTCAAAGAACATGGCCGCTGTGTCCGTTGATTCGGCTCTGTCTATTCCTGCGTCTCCAACGACTCGCCGGAACCCTGATGACTTTCCACGACCGCGCGAGCGATGCGGCGAGTGAGCGTGTTGACTCGTTTTAGGTTCTCGATAATGTCTGATTCGATCTGAAACAGTGGCACGCGATAGGGTTCTCGCGCCGCAAGGCGGTGAGCCAGATAGTTCGCCGCATGGTCGGCCAGTTGATTCACGGACGTCTTGGAATCGATCGCCGCCTGAGCCGCCGCTCGGTCATCGTCGCGCAGGGCGGCCAGAGAGTTTTCAAACGCTTGGGCCACTTCTTCATAGATCGGCTGCAGCTTCTCTTCTGTGGACGGACTAATGGACGCTCCCAGCTTCAATCGGCGTTGCAGTCCTTCAGACATATTCGTCGACATCACGTCCGCCGCGCTTTCCAGATAATTGGCCACGGCAATCGCTTCGTAAACATGCCGATGCTGCGGTTCGACAAGATCCTGCAACAGCAAACGCCCCAACCACGCCACGATCTCACCGTGCAGCGAATCGATGCTTTCGTCCAGTTGATTCAACGTGGCCAGATCACGGG
The DNA here is from genome assembly GCA_041688835.1 of Fuerstiella sp. Taxonomy (GTDB): domain Bacteria; phylum Planctomycetota; class Planctomycetia; order Planctomycetales; family Planctomycetaceae; genus Fuerstiella. The sequence continues at coordinate 6,240 of JBDNHJ010000159.1, read as the reverse complement.
CGGTGCCGTGTACGGTGATTCTCAAAATCTGATTCAGCATCCCCTGCACCATGCCGCCCAGCCGCAGTAATTCTTTGCGCACCAAGTCTAGTGCGACAGCCGGTTCTTGCAGAAAGTAGTCGTCAAGAAACTCGGGCCTAATACCCTTCGCAATTGTGTCCGGCGGCTCCGGAGCCAGCCACTGGGCGAATTTCGCCATTGGTCCTGTCCACCAGATAAACAGAAATGCGTTGGCCAGATTGAAGACCGTATGAGCGTTTGCAATCTGACGTGGTGTTTCTGTTGCCAGCTTTTCAGCCGCCGATGTGCCGTCCGAGATCGGGGAAATCATCCGCACGATGTCGGCGAACTGCGGAATGAAGGCCACCCACAACAGCACTCCTGACAGGTTGAAGATGACGTGAACGATAGCAGCCTGCACCGCCTGACGCGGTTTGCCGAATGAAGAAATCATGGCGGTCACGCATGTGCCCACGTTGCTGCCGAAGATCAGGGCGATGCCGGTTTCCAGAGAAATGAACCCGCTGCTGGCCAACACAATCACGATTCCCGTCGTCGCCGACGAACTCTGAATGACGGCCGTCACCAGTGCCCCCACCGCGATGCCGGCCAGCGGATGATGCATCTGCTGCATCAGTTGCAGAAATGGGGGCCATGCGCGCAACGGAGTTGTCGCGGTGCCCATCAGTTCCATCCCGAAGAACACCAGTCCCAGCCCCAGCACAGCATCCCCAAAATGTTTCCAGCGTTCTCGCTTCGCGAAGAGTTCGATCAGAAACCCTAAAGCGATCAGCACGAGGCCGTATTGCGTCACGTTGAAGGCGATGATCTGAGCGGTCACGGTCGTCCCGATGTTGGCTCCAATGATGATCCCGACGGATTGTTCCAGTTTCAGCAGTCCGGCCGTGATGAATCCCACCAGCAACACGGTTGTCACCGACGAAGACTGAATGACGGCCGTGACGATAGTGCCGCCCAGCAGCGACGAAAATCGATTGTGCGTGAGTTTGCTCAGCAACCGTTTCATTCCGGAACCGGCGCTGTTTCTGAGGCCTTCGGTCATGACCCGCATGCCGAACAGAAACATGGCCAGCCCGCCACCGACACCCATTACGATCGTGCCAATGTGTTCGGGGTCGGGGTAGAATTGAGTCTGAGCAATCATGCGGACTATGTTAAGGCTCCGTCGCGTTCAGGAGTAGCGTTCAGCGGAAAACGCATCGTCGCACCAAGAATGCAGGTCGTTTGTCCGTCGACGCGGGTTGCGCGTTCGAAAGTCGTTTGGTCGCAGTCGCAGCAAGCTGCGAAGTCCTGCCCGGCAGGCAGAACCTACTTTATCTTCATAAAAATCTAACGCGACGGACTGGAATGGCGTTTGCAATCACTGGAACTGTTGCATCGCGATGCCGGATTTGTGATGCCGGATTTGTGACTCGGAAAAAAATGGAGTTCGAACGATGAAGACACGATCAATCAGCACATTTTTGGCGTCCGCCATGATCTTTGCGGGGTGCCAGAATGCGAGTGACGCACCAACTGCAGGGACCAACGATTCCGCTGCGTCAGAAACGCACAACACGATGAAGCCGGTTGTGCCCGACGATGGTGAAGGCACCACGGAGAAGCCCGCGGAGGAAACGAAGCCAGCAGCAGAAACAAGGCCTGATAACGATATCAAACCCGCAGAAGAGTCGAAGCCTGACACAGCCAAGGAAAGCGAATCCCCAGCGACGAAGCCGCAGCACGCACACCTGAGCGCGCTCGCGTGACACAGCCACACGCAATGGCGCGTGGTTCAAGCAACAGCAGAATACGTTTCCAAATCACTCAACTCCGGAATGCCAATATGAAAAGTTGTCGTGTGCCCGCACTGTGCGAAAGTAGCCAACTTGGACGATTCAGACCTAAGAACAAACGCCAGCATTGGCACGCCCGACGAGCTGACGCAAATGTTGTTGCAGGCGGACAAAATCATGGACTACTAAATCGGTCCTGAAGCTGCATTGATCGTAATACATGGCATCACTGTCGCTTCGGCGTTAGTCCAGCCATCGGGACCGGTTGTTCGTTCGCGAACGACCGGTTCTTCTTTTTAAGCAACTCCCTTCCCGTAATCATCCAATGTTCAGAAAACGATCTGTTATCACATTCGCCTGTCTTGCCGTTGTGGGCGTGATGGTGGGCGGTGCCGTGTGGGCTGCAAGGCAATTGCCGAACATTCGACTTCAGAATGACATCGAGACTTGGCTGGCCGAAGACGACGAACAGGCTGAGGCATTGAAGCGGATGGAGGCGTACTTCCCGAAGGAAGAACGCATCGTTGTGTCTTGGGATTCCAGTGATCTGGCAGATCCACGCATGGCCGAACTGCGAGATCGGCTGACCAATGTGAAGTTTGTCAGCAAGGTTCGCACGGCCGCAGATCTTGTACAACAGATGACGCAGTGGAAAGTTGACCACAAAGAAGCCGTCGTTCGATTGACGGGCGTGCTGATCGGCCGCATCGATAAGAACACTGATTCGTCACCAACGCAAGCGGTCGATCAATGCCCCAACGTTTCGGCCGTCGTGACGCTATCGTCAGCGGGACAGGCTGATCCCGCCGCGGCAATTGAAGCCATTCGTATGGCGGCGTTGGAAAGCGGTGTACCGGAATCCGAACTTCACGTCGGTGGAGAAGTTCTCACCAGCCTTGCCGTCGATCGTGAAGTGTGGACAGCGACTTGGAACTCGGTCGATCCTCTGCAGCGTCCACCGGTGTTCGCCATTTCGGCACTCAGCGGAATTTTGCTGGCTGTGTTTGTGCTGCGCAGTGTACGAGTGGGACTGCTTGTCACAGTGGCGGCATGGTTCACGGCATTGACCACAACGGCTCTGTTTCCGGCAACGGGGCACACGATGAATATGGTGACCATCGTGATGCCGACGCTGCTGGTCGTGCTGACAGTCTCGGCCGCGATTCATGTGGTCAACTACTGGCGACGTGCGGCGAGCACAGGGACAGAATCACCATTGCGCGAAGCCGTCAAAATCGGGTGGCGACCGTGTCTGCTGGCAACGGCGACGACGGGTGCCGGACTTTCGTCGCTGGCCATTAGTCGACTCGGCCCCATTCGAGACTTCGGTGTGTTTTCGACGATCGGCACGGTGCTATCGTTTGTTGTCGCCGTGTTTGCTATTCCCGCGATGCTGAGACTTTTCCGAATTCCACCGGGCAGCATTCGGTCCGAACACGCGGTGTGGCGACGAATTGCGCTGAAGGTTTGTCGCCACCGGAAGGCAATCACGGCTGGGTGGATCGTCGCGGGGCTGGCTGCGGCCTGCGGGTTGCAGTGGCTGCAGACAGAAGTGAAAGTCGGTCGCTACTTTCCGGACGATTCGCAGTTGATTCAGGACAGCCGCTTCTTCGAACAGAACGTCGGCGGTATCAGTTCTGTCGACGTGTTGGTGCATTTCGGTGCCGACGATGCCGATCGGAAGTTGTTTCTGGATCGATTGGAGTTGATCCGCGAAATCGAGAACACGCTGCGACAGCACCCCAACGTTTCTGGCGCGATCTCATTGGCCGACTTCCAACCCAAACTCGCCCGTCCAGCGGCAGATGCAGAGCGTTCAGTCCGAATGAAGGATGTCCTCCGCAGTCGCCGCACCGAATCAAAAATCAAGAACGGCGAACGCGCAGCCAGCGCCGAATACCTGTCGGTTCCTTTGCCTTCGGATGACGAATGGACGTTGAGTGATCCTGTGGACGAAACTTGGCGGATCACCGTGCAGACTCTGCTTTCTGATGACCTAGACTATGGCGTGCTCGCTCAACAACTCAGCAGCATTGTCGAAGACAGATTGACTGCAACCACCGAAACATGGTTTGACGTAACAGGCAGTGTGCCTGTTTTTTATCGTGCTCAGGCGGCGTTGCTGAACAGTTTAATGCGAAGTTTTGGGCTGGCGCTCTTTGTGATCGCTGTGGCGATGATGGTGCTGTTGCAAAGTGTTCCAGCGGGCCTGATGAGCAGCCTTCCGGGCATCCTGCCGATCGCGGTGGTGTTCGGATTGATGTCATGGAGGGGCTACGTACTAGACATCGGCACCATGCTGACCGGATCCGCTGCGATGGGGATTGCCGTGGATGACATGCTGCACCTGCTGACATGGTTCCGTGAATCCATTCGTCAGGGGGATTCGCGAGAAGAAGCAGTCGTGCATGCCTTGAGACACTGCGGTGCCGCAATGACGCAAACAACTCTGGTGATTGCGCTCAGCCTGTTGTTGCTGTTTCCAGCGGATCTGCTGTTGATCAGCCGGTTTGGTTGGGTGATGGCGGCCTTGCTGGGAGTCGCGTGGCTGTCGTCAGTAATGCTCTTACCCGCACTGTTGGCCGGGCCGCTGGGGCGAATGATTGAGAAGGGCTGTGTTGGTGAAGCCCGTCAGAGCAAAGTGCAATGGCCGCTCACTGTGCCCCCCTGAGTTCACGGGCGTGTGCGATCGCACGTGTGGCGTGCAGAATGGATTGCTGTCCGAAGTACGCTTAGGAATAGTCCCATTTTGATAGGTAATCATCGAACTGGACGGTCATGTTTTTCTTGAAGCCTGCGGCATACTTCCGTCCTGTTTCGAAGACCTTATCGATGATTCTGACAACGACATTGATTCGTTTGGTCGTTTCCGTTTACTGCATGTCGTGCTTCGCGGTTTCGATGGTTTCGAGTGGGACACCTTTGCAAGCTCGCGTCACGTGAGGAAACGGACGGTGCTTGATAGGATTGTATTTCGACCAGTACGGCGGGGCGTGAGCGATGCGAATCTTCAGGCCCAAACGGTTCGACAACGGCTGCAGGTCTTCCTTGAAGAGATACGCTGATGAACTGTTGCTGCCGCCGCCGTCGAACTTCGTCAGCACAGAATCAGCACTTCGTCAGCACTTCGTCAGCGCTGGCATAATCGTGTTGCCCCTGCTCGTGCCACCACCGCTCGATGCTTTTGCAGCAGAACTCAGTGGTGTCGCAGTTGCTGTTCAGATGCAGTGACGCTTCGTTTTTGCCAACGTCGTAGATTCCGTGAGGAATGACTTTGCTGTTGCTACAGCTGGCGAAATCGTGATCGTTGACGATCGTCGGTTCGACCGCGTCAGTGATCCCATCGCGATGAAAATTGCCGAGCATTTCCTTCTTTTTCGTGTCGATGCTGATCACGGGCGTGCCAGCGTCGAGGGCTTCGCGCTTCAGTTTGGCGATCTTTTCAAACTGAGCATTACGATCGGCATGCTGCCCCATCGTTCGCTTTTTCTGCGGCTTGCGGCGTCGGTATCCATGCTCATACAGCAACCGCGAAACCACATTCTTTCCAGCCGGTGTGCCCAGTTCCTTCAGTCTGCGAGAAATCTGTCGCCGCGAAAGATTGGTCCATTTGACATCTTCTCGCATCGGATCGCCAGCCGTGTGATCCCGCAGAACGGCCCCCAAATTCTCAACCAATTGAGGACTTGTTTCGATCAGTGATTTGCGTCCACCCCTTTTTTTCACTGGCCGTCCGAAGCCAATTCTTTTTTGGACTGTAGCTCTGCGATTCCGCGACCAATGGTCTTCGGATCACAGCCCAGTAACCGCGATACATACTCGATCCCACCATGCCCCAGCTTCGTCGCCTCGACAACCGCGTAGCGGCGACGATCACGCTCGTTCAACGAACGAAAAAACTTCAACATCTGAGCTTCTACGATTGTCGGATACTCTTCCATGATCACCTCCTGCAAACATGTAGGAACAATCATCCAACATGCGCTCAATCAACGAAAGTCGGATCTTATTCAGGACTATTCCTTAGTCCCGGCAGGGACGGCGGACATTTGCCGTCGGCGGTAGCTGACGGACGTCATCCCACCAACGAAACAAGCCCGGCGGGACCAAGCCGTCACGATCAGTCACAAAGACGATTCTGACCAAGCGGACGAACTACCGGCTGAAGCGACTGGCACGCAGAAACCCGCGCTGGATCGTGTCGACTTCGACAACGGCCGGATGTTGGTCACTCAGCCAGCAAACCCGGACGGTGCCGGACGCGTGTCTGGATTCAAGCTGCTGATTCAAGCTGCTGATTCCGGCGGCTGATTCCGGCGGCTGGCGACTTTGAATTCCAGTTACGATGCGCCATCCGTCGCCTAGATCAGCCAACAAAATAGGGGGCCCATGGGTTGGCCATGCGATTCCTGTTCGAAAATGCCGACACGCCATTGGTGATGTT
>JBDNHJ010000158.1:0-9750 GCA_041688835.1 Fuerstiella sp. | reverse complement strand
TCGGACACAACTCAATCCCGCTCAGCAGACCACGGACTCGCCGTCATTCGTGCTTCCATCCTCAAGTCCACACGGAGTTGAAGTGCATATCTGCAGTTGCCGGGCGACACTCATGGGCACCCACTGGCACAAACCGAGCTTGATCTTGCTTTCCTCCTGACTCGCTGGCCGAAACTGCCGCAGCACATCCATCAGGCCACCGCGAAATCAGCAGTTACTATTCGAGGCGGGCAATGCGTTAATTCAAATCCGGAGTTTAAGACGTCCTGCAGTGATCGCCTATTGAGGTGGCAAGTCCACCGCAGTTGGCATTTCCTGGGAGCACAGCGGATGTGGCTCTTCCCCACAGCCACATCCGCCACACGTGACGTTCTTCCGCACTTACCGCAGACAAAAGCGGACTTGGCAGGATCGACTACTCAATACGTGTCATCTGGTCTGCCTCAACGAGCATCAGAATGGCCGCTCGAGTGCTTGGAGAAAGGTGAGACCACGCCTCGTCGACATCCCCGATTCCCTCATGGTTAGACGCGTCAGACTGTGAAACAACAGCTTCAGATTCGACAGCTTCAGATTCGACAACTTCTGATTCGACAACTTCTGGCTGGTCAACTTCGGGTTGGACAACTTGCAATTCAGCAACTTCGGGTTCAGCAAGCTCTGAAACGACGGTTTCCGGCTCTACAACTTCCAGTTCTACGCCTTCTGACTCTTCTGCATCCAATACTTCAGCTGCTGGTTCAGCAGACTCTGAAAGAGCAACTTCTGGTTCAACGAGCTCTGGAACAACGGTTTCTGGCTCCACAACTTCCAGTTCTACAGCTTCTGGAACAATGGTTTCCGGCTCTACAACTTCTGGCTCTTCTGCATCCAATACTGCAGCTGCTGTTTCAGCAGACTCTGGAAGAGCAACTTCTGGTTCAACGAGCTCTGGTACAACGGTTTCCGGCTCTACAGCTTCTGGAACGACAGCTTCTGGCTCTGCTAGGTCCAATTCCACGGCTGCTGGAACTGCAGTTTCTAATTCGGTGACTTCGACAGCAGCTTCGGGTTCGACAACAATCGAATCTGTGGTCGGCACCAATTCTGGAGTTTCAGCGTTGTTGAAGAATCCAGCACTAACAATGATCAGTGGGAGCAAGATATTCATGGGAAAATTCCTTGTGAGGCAGGTGGGAAATCAGCCGGGCGGGGGTTGTGGGTCGGCAACAGTAAGAGTTATCGACGCTTCTGATCGGGCAGATTGGGAAACTAGGGTTCTCTTTCAGTGTTAGCAAAACAAGGGCGGCTTATTAGCGATGGAACGGGTCATTCGGAATAAGCGAATCTGCAGCGTTGACGGCAAAACTGGTCATAATTGCCCCTCGAACGTGGAGTGCCAGTGGCTAAGAGCGGTGCACAATGGCAGGAGATTCGGACACTGATTGCTGAGTGCTCAGATTTGCTGGCTGCGGCGGGAAAATCACCCATTGCTCAGGGTATTGCGACCGTCCACGGTAAGCCCGAAGCGTTGGGAAATCGTCGATTTCTCGATCCTTCGTTCGTTGCGACAATGGTGTGATGCTGGCTTTCAACAGTCATGACAAGCACCAACTGAATCGCCGCCGTAAATGCAAACTGCATAAATCGGGTAAATCGCATCCCCCAGCAACTCTAAAATCCGGAAGTTGATACCTGACTCTGAATAGAAATGCTCTCCTGCCGTAACGAAGGCGGAGTTCGGATGAGGGCAAGAAGGGATGGTCACGGAAGTTGTGGCGGCGTGTGATCCGGTGTCAGACCGGACAACGATTTGAGGAATTCGACGAGAAGAGGAGTTTCTGAATAGCTCTGTCCTCGCAGTGCCGGAATATCAGAACTTATGCCATCCAGACCGATGTCGGGAATGCCTCGTTAGTAGGACTCGACAACGTCATCAAGAGCTTTCTGCGAACCGTCGTGCATGTACGGTCCTGTTTGCGAAGACTCGGCTTACGAAAGCGAAAACGGTTCTCCTGCTTTCTGGTAACCATGGCTCGTCCCTCATCCTTGTAGGTGAGGGAAAGCAATCACGATCCACTTCAGATGATGGTGGGACTGCCAAGAGAACGTCGACAATATCATGCTGGCGACAGCGAATTCATCAAGAATCCCCGCCAATCTCTTTTTGGTGACGCTCACCTTGCCTCCCCCCCCAAAAACGATGAAGTCAAGTTAACGGTTGACTCAACCAGAGATATCGCATATCGTGGATGTACGATAAAGGAACTTAATGGCCAAACGATCCACAAAGAAGAAACCCTGCGATTCAACGCCGGTGAAGCTGAAGGCTGACCCGACGGCGGGGGAGTTTGCCAAGCTGACTTGGGCGATTGCTCATCCGGCTCGGGTGCAGATCGTTCGATTGTTGATTGGTCGTGAAGCATGCGTTTGTGGGGAGATCGTAGACTGCTTACCGTTGGCCCAGTCGACGGTATCGCAACACCTGAAAATCCTCAAGGAGTCTGGTTTGATTCAGGGAGAAGTCGATGGACCGAAGGTCTGCTACTGCATCAATCAAGAGCAACTCGAAAGGCTGAAGACGTTGGTGGCGGGTTTGTAGTCGCGTGTTTTTTTGCTTGACTTTATCGTTATTCGTCGATGGGCGATTTTGTGTTAGAAAATGATTATGAGAGGAACGTAACAATGACCAAAGTTCAAGTTTATGACAAAGCCATGTGCTGTTCGACCGGCGTTTGTGGCCCGCAGGTTGATCCGGTGTTGCCGCGATTCGCAGCCGATCTGAACTGGCTGAAATCTCAGGGACACTCGGTGACCCGGTTCAATCTGTCTCAAGACCCAGCAGAGTTTGCGAACAACGAAGTCGTGAAGACGATGCTCGGAGAGCAAGGCGTTGATTGCCTGCCGCTGGTAATTGTGGACGAACGCGTGGTTAGCCGAAGCGAGTATCCGTCCCGCGAAAATCTCGCGATGTGGACTGACACGACAGTGAAGTCGAAAGCAACGCTGCCACTTGCAGATCCCGGCGGATGTTGTGGTGATACAGGCTGCTGCTAAACGAGACAGGGCAACAACAATGGGAGAATGATAATGCAATTCTTAGATGCTCCGACACGAAATCTGTTCTTTACGGGCAAAGGCGGCGTCGGAAAAACGTCTATGGCGTGTGCGACGGCGGTCCAGCTAGCCGACCGGGGGCTTCGCGTGTTGCTGGTTTCCACGGATCCGGCTTCCAATCTCGACGAAGTTCTTGGGACGCAACTGGCGAACGAACCGAGGGCGATTGAGTCCGTGCCCGGATTGTTCGCGATGAATATCGACCCCGAAGAAGCGGCTCGCGAGTATCGCGAACGAATGGTCGGCCCGTATCGAGGCGTACTGCCGGACACAGCCGTGGCCAGCATGGAAGAGCAGTTTTCCGGTTCGTGTACTTTGGAGATCGCGGCCTTTGACGAGTTTGCGAAGTTGCTCGGCGACAAAGACGCGACAAGCCACTTCGACCACGTGATTTTTGACACGGCACCCACCGGTCACACGCTGCGATTGTTGACACTGCCGTCTGCATGGTCGGGCTTCATGGAAACAAACACATCGGGAACATCGTGCCTTGGTCCGCTCGCGGGCTTGCAGGCACAGCAGGCAATGTACAAACAGACCGTCAATGCTCTAGGCAATGCGGCAGCAACGACGCTGATCTTAGTGACTCGCCCAGAGCCATCCGCGTTCCGCGAGGCGGCGAGAACGAGCAAAGAATTACAGACACTCGGTGTCAGCAACCAACATCTGATCGTCAATGGAGTTTTCAAAAGCCAAACACCCTCTGATGCAGTCGCAGCCGCGATGCAGAAACGGGGTGACGATGCCGTTGCTGCAATGCCGGAAGGCATCAACGGACTGCCGCGAACGACGATTCCTCTGGCGGGTGCTGGACTAATGGGAATCGAGTCACTGCGACAAGTGGGCAAGCCACAGGTCGAAACAAGTGAAGCTCAATACGACGTGATTGAGGTGGAGTCGTCTCCCGGCGGACTCGGTTCGCTGGTCGACGAACTTGCTGCGGTCGGGCACGGTGTGATCCTTGCGATGGGAAAGGGTGGTGTCGGCAAGACGACGGTCGCTGCCGCAGTTGCAGTCGCTTTGGCCGAGCGTGGCTTTGACGTGCATCTTTCGACGACCGATCCGGCGGCTCATATCGCTGCCACGATTACCGCTGACGCGATTGCCGGTTTGACGGTAGGGCGAATCGACCCAGCGAAGGAAACAGCCGACTACACAGCCGAGGTGATGCTAACCGCCGGACAAGGTCTGGATGCCGCAGGCAAGGCATTGCTCGAAGAAGACTTGCGTTCGCCCTGCACCGAAGAAATCGCCGTGTTTAGAGCATTCGCGAAGGCGGTTGCCGACGGGTCAGACAGCTTTGTTGTGTTGGACACCGCACCTACTGGTCACACAATCTTATTGCTTGATTCCGCATTGGCATATCACCGTGAAGTGTCCCGCCAAGCGAATGAAATCCCCGAGTCAGTTGAAAACTTGCTGCCTCGTTTGCGTGATCCGAAATTCACGCGGGTGCTGATTGTCACGCTTCCCGAAGCGACCCCGGTTCACGAAGCGGCGAAGTTGCAGGAAGACTTGCGTCGGGCGGAAATCGAACCCTTCGCGTGGGTCATCAATCAGAGTTTGACTCCCCTGTCGGTGACCGATCCGGGTTTGCAGTCGCGACGTCAGCATGAAGTTCCGTACATCCGCGAAGTGATCGAGCAGCGAGCCGCTCGTACCGTGATTATTTCATGGCAGGCCGAACCGCCAACAGGTCGCGAAGGTCTCAGTCGGCTGGCTGCCACCGCGACCAACTCAATAGTCGAAAGGATTTCATGATGGCCACAATTCAGGTACTTGGCACCGGTTGTTCTAAGTGCGGTCACCTTCTGAAAAACGCAGAGGAGGCCGTAAGTCAGCTCAACCGAAATGATTCCGTCGAGAAGGTTGATGACATCGTCAGGATTCTCGACTTCACTCCAAACGCACTTCCCGCATTGGCCGTCGACGGGACGGTCGTCTTTGCGGGCGGCCTTCCTTCCGTCGCCGAGATTTGTGAAGCAATTCAGGCAGCATCAACACAGGAGTCTAAATCATGAACAAGCAAGTCATTACCGCAGCTTTGCTGCTGTTCGTGGGCGTGAGTATTTTCGTCGCGGTTGCTGATGTTGCCGGATGGCGTCAGGCGGCTTCAGAAGAGGGTGCAGCGACCGACGGACAGAGTGCGATCCCATCATTGACCGACAGTGACACAAAAACACGATTCACGGCTATCTATTTTCACGCCAAGCATCGCTGCCCAACTTGTGAAACGATCGAAGCGTACGCTCACGATGCCCTAAGTTCCGAGATAGAACAGGGCAATATCGCATGGAAGATTGCCGACTACACAGCCGAAGAAAACAAGCCCATTGTCAAACAATGCGAAGTCTTCACTTCGACGGTTGTGCTGCTTGATGTACAGGATGGCAAAGTGATCCGCTGGAAGAATCTTGAAGATGTGTGGAACTACACCAGCGACAAGACAGCGTTCACTTCCTTCATGAACGAATCATGGACGACATTCAAGGAAACGAATTCCTGATGGAGGCATTCCTGACGACTGTCGGCCCTGCACTTTGGCTGGGCATTCTGACATCCATCAGCCCTTGTCCGCTGGCGACGAATATTGCTGCGATTTCGTACGTGGGAAGAAACGCGGGGCAGTCGCGTCTTGTTTTGGCGTCGAGTGGTCTGTACACGCTCGGTCGAGTTGTCGCTTACTCCGTCCTTGGTGCATTAGTTGTGGCCAGCTTATTGTCGGCTTCGGGACTGTCAGTGTGGTTGCAAAAATACCTGAACCTGTTTCTCGGCCCCTTTCTGATTCTGGTCGGCATGATCCTGCTGGAACTGCTTGAACTTCCCACAGGTTCTGGGAGTGGACTCAACCGACTCAGAACGCACGTAGAAGAACTTGGTCTTGCCGGATCGGGGCTGCTCGGGATCCTGTTCGCGTTGAGTTTCTGTCCAGTATCTGCCGCCCTCTTCTTTGGCAGCTTGATTCCGCTTGCGATTACAAATGAGTCAATGGTGCTGCTCCCCGCTGTTTATGGAATCGGCACTGGCATCCCCGTGGTTGTTTTCGCTGTGATGCTGGTGTTTGGGAAGAACTCTTTCGGCACGTTCTTTGGGCGGGTCACCGGAGCCGAAAAGTGGTTGCGAAGGATCACGGGGATCAGTGTATTGCTGGTCGGCGTCTACATCACTCTGCAACAGATCTACCATGTCTAAACTCGAAAACAACAGGACGGGAAACGGTTGGCGATAGAACTGGCACTCCACGATCCTGACATCATCAACTTTTCAGAATCGCCGAAAGAGGAATTGACCAAAGACGTTGCTGAACTCTTGGGAATGATCACGTGCGTTTTCCCAGCGGTGGAAACTGGCCGGGAACGCTGCTCAGCCGTCACGAGATCACTGTCAGGCAACCTTGATTGCGTGACAAGCGACATCCTCTCGATCGTGAAATCATCACTCCTGGTATTCTTCCCCGATACCTCCGCAAGACGACATCCATCGAAGAGCTGATTCCCTGAGTATATCTGGCGTCGGATTAGGAAGCGGTTCGCTGTATGTTCCGTGGATTCGATGGCGTCCAGATCGGCGTTTAGAACCTGAGCCCCATGTACAACCATCATCTAATGTTCGCATGGTTTGCTCACCTCTCGCATCCAGGATGACTCGGTGGCCGCATTCATCTGGGACGCACACCGGCGTCTCGAACCGGACTTGTCTCTTGCAATTGCAAATCGCCCCTGGCCGCATCCACAAACTTCGGATCGGCTCCGTATATGCCCCCCGTCTCTTTCACCTGCAACGATAGCCGGTTGCTTCTTTCTAGCCGGTCGATACAGAACCAATGATTGCTGATGAACTCAAAACTATCAGAGTCGGTTCCACTACCGATATTTAATGCTCTCCGGGTCTCGTCCGAACGAAACGCAATCACATTGTTGCGGAAGACTCCGTTTCGACACGGAACGAACTGGCTACCTCGTGACTCCTGAAGTACCCGTACAACGTACCGCTCCGGCCGGTAGATCGTGTTGTACCTGACGGTGGCACCATCGACACCGACAAAACAGATTGGGGCTGAAGAGCCGATAAACGTGCAGTCTTCAACCGTGATGGTCTTGGCCTCATAGCCATCGACCTTCGGGCGGAAGTACGCAAGTCCGGTACTGCCTCCAATATTGATGCTTCGACCACCAGCGTTCTCGAAGCGGCATCGCTGGATGACGATGTCTTTGCTGCCGCCCTTGGTCTGCACGCCACTCCCGTCAGTGTCACCACGATGGCGGAACGTGCAGCCGGTGACTTTCCCATCATGACATCCAACCATGTCAATTCCCGACCCGCTACTCCCCCAGCGTTCGATAGTGCAGTTTTCCACACGGAAGTCGTCCAATCCAGACAATTTGATTCCGTCGTGATTGCCGTCGGGGCCAACGTCCCGGATCGTCAGGCCACGCAAAACGACATGGTGTGCCGGACTGTCGTACGTCCCGCCATCGTCGATGTTGAGGCCGTTGCCAACCGCATCTGTGAGGATAAGGTCGTGCAATTCGACAAAAGCCGGGTCCGTGAGATGAAAGCAAGAGTTACGTCCTTTGAAGACAGGCGGGTTCGTCTGGTCCAATGCCGCCAGACTGATCGGCTTGCCTTCTTCGCCCCGAAGCCCGTTGAAATGAAGGCCGCCTTCGTAGGTGCCCGGTGCAATCAGGATAGTCGTGCCCGGCTTTGCTTCTTCGACGGCTTTTACAATCTGGTCACGGGTGTTTGCCGTGACGGTTTGCGACGAAGCCGGTTGATTGAGCAACAGAATCATCGAGCCAGCAAGCAGCATTCGCTCAGGATGCCATGTCTTCATTGATTGCCTCCAGCGATTCCGGTAACGGTGATCCCATGAGTTGTTGATCACAATAGGTCGTGGTGGATCTCGTTTAGTTGGTTATCATTCAAGCACGATCGGAGCAAGATGTCGAGTCGGCGGTATACCACGACGGCGTGGGTCCGCAGATCGGCAACGGCCGACATTCGACCTCCCGGATCGTCACCGACTTCAATCAGCGATTCGGGTAGCAATCCACTGTTGGCGTGATTGCTTGAGGCGGGCCGCAACAGCATCAGCGTGAACAGAACGGGACACACAATGATTCTTGAAGAGCACGAAACGATTGTCCGGCAAATCGTGGATGAATCGAATCACGAACCGAAGAAGCCAGGCAAAAACCGTCTCCTTATGGGATGGCGTGCGAAGCTGGAGAAGGAACCGCCACATTTGCGGCTTCACGAGATTGACGAGATCGTGCGAGAAGTCCAGCGAAGACTCAGCACCGCTCCTTGATGCTTAGCCAGTCTCAGCAGTCATGAGAATTCCGTTGATTTTGATTTCGACAGGAGTTCGATCTGATTCAGCAGGAGAAGAGTGAACAAGGGGCAAACTTTCATGACAAACGGATTATTGTTCCTGAGCCTGCTGGTGGTCTTAGTCGGTGGAAGTATTCTGCGGGATTGTCGACGGAGTGGACGACTTTTCTGTGTGCCGCTGCCACAGCCTTTTAACGAACGGCAATCACAGGAAACGACTTGGACGCAAGCCTGCCAGAACGAAGATCGGGCAAGGGCAGACGTCCTGCTTACAATGCTATGCGAGGCGTTCTCTTTTAATCCCGACGTGCGTCACCAGTTCGCCCCGACCGACCGCGTCATAGACGTATACCGTGCCTGCTATCCTCGATGGATGTTCTGGAGAATTGGCGACGCCATGGAGATTGAATCTTTAATGATGGCTCTGAGTACAACATTTCAATTGAACGATGCAGAGTGTTGCGAAATGACACTTGCCGAAGTAGTAGAATTGATGCAGCCGATTTCCGACACTGTGCAGGAATCCTGAACAATGACGTGGGGAGCTAGCCTAATGCGATTGCCGGAAGACATGACGATTGCAGAGATGGAAGTGAAATTCGGCTCCGACTGGAAGGTGCCTTCTGTGGGCACGGTGGCAGAAGTTCGAGACGGCTTGGTCGCACTGTTTCCTGATGCTGATCACAGCGATGGGCAAACCAACTTTGTAGATGGTTATGCTCGGGTGCAGTTCAACTACACGGATCGCACGAATAATGGCATCATCGAGTCCATTGGCATCAATTCCAATGGCGATTCAGAATCAATTCCAGTGATCAAGCTTGTCTGTGACCATTTTGGGCTCCGAATGTTTGACCATCAGAGTGGTGAAGTAGCAGACTTCTCTTCGGGTACATTGAAAAGCATGGCGGATTATTCTGCTTATCGAGATCGCAACTGGAAACCGCCAGAGTGATAGTTCGATCACCACATCCCGTAACACAATTTCTCAGGACAACACACGTGAAACAAATCGCCATCCTGCTAATCGCTGCCTTCATGGCTCAAACCGTTTCCGCCGACGAGCCTGTGCGTGAACGCATTGAATGGATCGACATCTGGGTGACGGACGCCGACAAGAATGAACTTCCAAGAGTGCTACTTGTCGGGGATTCGATCGCACGTGGTTACTTCTCCGACGGTGTCAGTGAGCGCTTAAAACCAGCCATTGATGTGCGGGTTAAAACCGGCCACTGAGGGGTTGGGTATGTTGATCAATTTCGGCACGCGAAGTGTCGGGGGAGGTCCGCATGTCGAACCAGCTGTCAATGGCGACTCATC
>JBDNHJ010000157.1:0-40702 GCA_041688835.1 Fuerstiella sp. | reverse complement strand
TATCCCGACTTAACGATCCATCGATTGGTTGGAGATCTGGCGGCGGGCAAGCGACCCAATATGGCCAATATGGGTGAGTTGTTGCAGCTTGGGAAAAACTGTTCTGCGACAGAACGTCGGGCGGAAAAAGCAGAACGTGAACTGAAACGGATCAAGCTGCTGCGTTATCTGGAAGACAAAGTGGGCGAGGAAATGGAAGCGTTCATTACGGGCGTGGAGAACTTTGGGATGTTCTGCCAAGGCACGAAAATTCCGGCGGAAGGTTTGGTGCATATCAGTTCGTTGGCAGACGATTTCTACAGTTATAACCAGACCACTCGCACGCTAACCGGCGATCGCACGAAGGCGGAATATCGGTTGGGTGATGCCGTGACAGTGCTGATTGTGAATGTGGATATCGACCGACGACAGCTGGATCTCAGAGTTGTCAGTCCGCCCAGCAAACCCGGTAAACGCCGTCCGCCGGTCGCGGCTAAGAAATCGTCCGCGAAGTCCAAGGGCAAGTCCAAGGGCAAGTCCAAGGGCAAGTCGACGGGAAAACCAAAGGGAAACGCCAAGGGAAACGCCAAGGGAAAATCGCCCGGAAAGGGCGCGGGGAAAGCGGGACAACGCGGTTCTGGTCAGGCGTCCAACAAGACAGTTCGTCGTTCCGATGACAAAAAAGGCAAGGGCGGCGGAGGCCGAAAGTCCAAGTAGACCACTCTGATCGCACCCAACGCAGATAACACAGTGGAACACAGATAGGTGCGCTCACGGGTGATTGTGGTCGAAAACGAATGCTGCAAACGAGCGCCAGCCGTGGTATCATTGCATGCCCCACGTTGTTCTCCCGACCGTCTAAATGTTCAATGGCTTTGAGATTCTTATGGCCTCAATCGCACTACCCACCACAGCAGAACAGTTGGCTTCCATTCCGGACGATGGCCAGCGATATGAACTGCTAGACGGAGAATTGAAAGTGATGTCACCCGCTGGAAACGAACACGGCAGAATTGCGGCGGAACTGTGTTCACTTGTCTCGGCGTTTGTTCGTGAACAAAAGTTGGGAGCGTATTTTGCGGCAGAAACAGGTTTCCTGATCAGCCGAGATCCCGACACAGTTCGTGCTCCTGATTTTGCGTTTATCACTCAACAACGTATCGACGCAGTTGGTCCTGTCAGCGGCTACTGGCCCGGTGCTCCGGATCTTGTTGCGGAAGTGGTGTCGCCCAACGATTCGTTTTCGGAAGTAGAAGCCAAGGCGTTGTGCTGGCTGGCAGCTGGGACGAAAGTCGTCTGGGTGGTTGACCCTCGCCAGCGGCATGTCACCGCGTATCGCAGTGCATCAAACATCACCGTGATCGGCACGGATGAAATTCTTAATGCCGATGACCTGTTGCCCGGCTGGTCTGTGGTTGTCCGTGATTTGTTTCCTTCGTAGCTCGAAAAAGTACTTTCGTCATTGCTTTGCCATCGCGTCTTCTTCGCGTCTTCTTTGGGCGTGCGAAACCCACCGTGTTGGCTGGAATGTAACGCGATCCAACTCGACATAAACTGAGATTCTCATGGCCTCAATCGCACTTCCCACCACCGCAGCACAGCTCGCTTCCATCCCGGACGATGGCCAGCGATATGAACTGCTAGACGGAGAATTGAAAGTGATGTCACCCGCTGGAAACGAACATGGTAAGATCGCCCTGAAGCTGGGGTGGAGAGTGGCTGCGTTCGTTGAGCAGAACAAACTTGGCGAAACATTTGCAGCGGAAACAGGTTTCCTGATCAGCCGAGATCCCGACACAGTTCGCGCTCCTGATTTTGCATTTATCACTCAGCAACGTATCGACGATGTCGGTCCTGTAAGCGGCTATTGGCCCGGTGCTCCGGATCTTGTTGCGGAGGTGGTGTCGCCCAACGATTCGTTTTCCGAAGTGGAAGCCAAGGCTCTGTGCTGGCTGGCGGCCGGGACGAAAGTCGTCTGGGTGGTCGATCCCCGCCAGCGGCATGTCACCGCGTATCGCAGTGCATCAAACATCACCGTGATCGCCACGGACGAAATTCTTAATGCCGATGACCTGCTGCCCGGCTGGTCTGTGGTTGTTGGTGATTTGTTTCCGAGTTGACGGGCGACAAGGCGGGGCTGTTAAGAAGTTGGCATAGCAGTCGGTCGGGATTTGCGCCAGTTTTGCTCCGGCTGGGCTCAAAAGCATGTCGCAGTCAGCATCGTTCGCACCAGCAGCGTCGTTCGCTGAGCAGACTGGTTGCCGCGCCCCTGCAGCTACCGGATTTGTCCTGAAGTTGTTGCGTTCGGCGAAACCGTGTTTGGTTGCTGGCGAAATCGGTGGGAATCCGTTGAAGTTTGGGCGGGGCCTGATTTTGGGCTGGTTTTTGTATTCTGGGAGGAGTCTTTCGCTGCTGAGTGTCGAAATCCTGAATACTTTGGCTGGCAGGCGGAAACCGCGTTTGCCGGATCAGGCTGTCACTGGTATCCTTAGAAGTAGCAGATTCGGCGAAATGCTGGATCGTACCGGCCTTCTGTTGCTCAAGTGAGCGATGAATAAGGAGTGCCATCACACATCAGAGCGATTGCTCAGAATTCGCGACATTGCAGTCGCGCTTGGAGAAGACCACGAAATGGGTACGAAACGAACCGGAAAAGGGCGTCGCAAGATTGGCCGTAAGAAACGACGCATGCGAGCGAAAATTCGTCACCGCAAATAAACGATCCGTTCGTTTTCCATTTTGAAGCCTCGGAATAAGCCCGCTACGACGATCTATCGTAACGGGCTTTTTTGATGCGCCGATTTTGACGAATCGGAAGCCTAATCTGCTTACGCCGAATACGGCGAAATCTGTCGGAATGATTCTGACGTTTCCGGTGAGCTTGACAGCGCGTTGTCAGCATTGAATCCTAGTGTTACAGACACAGTGTTGCATTTCTGCAACATCCCGCCGTTTTCTCTGCAATCGCTTACCCAAGCGGAGACCGATTCGATGACTTTCACACTTCGCCCGCTGCTGCTGTTGATCGCTGTTCTATTCGCCAGCCAGCCTTCCACTGTGTTCAGTGATGAAACAGTCGTGACTGATACGGCAGCCGTTCAGTTGAAACTGGACGCTGCAGTGAAGCTGCAGCTGGAAGCTCAAAAGCAGGTGGCGTTAAAGAAGGCGGCTGTTGACGTAGAAAAAAAACGTGAGGCGGATCTTCAGAAACAGCTGAGCGATGTGCAACAGCGTTTACAGTCCGAAACGAAATCGCTGGAAGCCGTCACGGTCGGTCAGGCTGCAACCACCAAACAGGTGGCGGCGTTGTCTGAAACGTTGAAGCAGCATCAGCATGTTGACGGTCTGGCAGCCACAGCCGTTGCCGCCGCCAATCAGCTGGCCACAGCGCGCGCGACATCGAAGGGGCTTGCTGATCAGTTGATTGCCTCGAAACAAGCGGCTGTTGATCAGCAGCAAATCGAAAACGAAGCAATCAATGCGATTCAGGTCGCCAAAGAACGGTTGCCGAAAACCACGGAAGAATTGGCGAAGCTCCGGAGTACGTTGGATGCGTCTGCAAAAAAATTAGACTTCGCTCGTCTGGATGTCACAACAGCTCGGGCAGTTGCCAAAGAACGGCAGTCGATGTTGCCAGCGGAACAATCGCGTGCAACACAAGCCGCTGCCGCATTGGCTCAAGTTACCGCCAGTATGAAGTTGCTGCAGGATTCTCTGACAGCGATTCAGGCAGCGGCCAAGACTGTTGGTATCAACCCTGAAGAAGCGGGTGCCGAACTGGCGACATCGATCGCAGGTGTGATGCCGCTGCAACAGCGTGCCAATGAATTGGTGGCCTCTGCGAACGCTCGACTAACAGCAGTGGAAACACAATTGACAGAATTCAACGCGGCGCTGGCTGCGGCTCAGGCACAGGTTCGCGACCATCAGGATCAATATGCGGCAGACAGCCGTGCGCACTTTGAGCTGCAATTGGCACTGGCGGATCTGCAAGGTTCGGAACAGTTGCAGCAGAAGCGAATGGCGGCCGCGAAGGCGATGCAGGAGCAATTGATTGTTCAGCAGGCTGAGCTGGAGCCGCAGATTGCAGCGGCTGTTAAGGTCGTCGAAGCAGCCGACGCAGATTATGTGACCAAGCAGCGTGCGGCGGAAGCTGCGATGGAGCCGTTGGGCCGATTCGTCTCGTTCTCAAGGCACATTGCCCCGATCTTCGCCAAGCGCTGCGTGGCTTGTCACAACACGCGAACCGCCAATGGTCAACTGAATATGGATTCCTTTGCGGCTCTGGCAGCAGGAGGAGAATCCGGGGCGGCGTTCGCAGGCCACGATGCCGACAGTTCACTGTTGTTGTCGATGATCGAAGATGGTTCGATGCCGAAGGACGCGGCTCCGCTGTCGAAGGCCGAAATCGCGTTGGTGAAACAATGGATTCAGGTGGGGGCTCCCTTGGATGCGGGTCTTGTTGCGACGGACGATTTATTTCAGGTGATGCCCGAGATCGCTCAGCCGCTGCCACCGACAACATATCGTGTGCCGATTCCGGTCACTGCGTCGGCCTTCAATGCGGATGCCAGTATCTTGGCTTCCTCCGGCTATCACGAAATTCTGTTGTGGAAGACAGCAGATGGAAGTCTGTTGCGTCGTGTTACGAATGTGGCGGAACGCGTTTATGATCTGAAGTTCAGTCAAGACGGCACGCAGCTAGCCGTGGCTGCCGGGACGCCGGGTCAGCTGGGCGAAGTCAAAATCTTTAGCACGGCGGACGGAAAGCATTTGCAGACACTGGTGCGAACCAACGACGCACTGTTTGCTGTCGCGTATAGTCCGGATGGTCGCCATGTGGCGACGGGTGGTGCTGATCGAACGGTTTACATCGTCGAAATTTCCAGCGGCAAGATTGTGCAGCAGATTGAAGATCACTCAGATTGGGTGATGGACGTCAATTGGTCTCCCGATGGTCAGCAGCTGGTTTCTGCCAGTCGCGACCAGACGGCCAAGGTCTTTGATGTGGCCAGTGGACAAACTTTGGCAAGTTTCGGTGGGCACGGTGATGCTGTTTATACCGCCGCATTTTTGGCTGACGGAAACAGCGTAGTCAGCGCCGGCAGTGATCGCCAGGCTCGTGTTTGGAACGTGGCCGATGCGAAAGAGATTCGTAAAATCGGCGGCTTTGGCAGCGACATTTTTCGATTGACGGTGACGCCGGAAAATCATCTGCTGACGGCCAGCGCTGATCGGAACGCTCGCGAACATAATCTAGCCGATGGAAAAGTTATTCGCACGTTTGCGGGCCACAAAGACTGGGTGTACACGTTGAGCTACAACGTCCAGAAGAAGCTGATTGCGACCGGTAGCTACGATGGTGAGATCCGCGTGTGGAATTCGGAAGATGGCAGCGTGGAAACGTCGTTTATTGCCGTACCGAATGGGGGCGACGCTGCAGCGGTGGCGGCTGCGGAAAAATAGTGCCGGTCGTCACGAACGTGATTTGCGATTCTTTCGTGTTTTCTGTGTCTTCCGTGGGCAGTCAGTCAGTTTGACCACGGAAAACACTGAAGACACAAAAAAAACACAGCGAATGTCTGTCGCAGCTTGACGTATGCTCGTCCGCCATTCAACGGCAGCTGGTCTCGTTCTGTGCGTCACTTCGCGTTATCCTGCAACGTTCCTTTTGAGTCACACCTGAGGTTTTCGTAGTTGGAGCAATTGTTATGTCACGCATGTTGTCTGGATCTGTTGTCTGTTCTCTGGTTCTGGGTATCTTCTGCAGCGCGATGTCTGCTGCCGACTGGAACCAGTTTCGTGGCCCGAATCGTGACAATTTGTCACCGGAAACGGGTCTGCTAGATCGCTGGCCGGATGGTGGCCCGGAACGGCTGTGGACCGCCACTGGTATCGGCGAAGGTTATTCGACTGTGGCCATCGTGGGCGATTTGATTTACACGATGGGCAACGTTGACGGCGGAGAACATTTGATCGCGCTTGATCGCAGTTCGGGCGATCTCGTGTGGAAAGTTCGCAATGGCAGCGAGTATCGGGAAGGGCAGGGCAACGGTCCACGCGGCACGCCGACTGTTGTCGATGGGAAGGTGTATTGTTTGGGTGGCAACGGAGATTTGGGATGTTTTGACGCCAGCACGGGCGACGCGATTTGGCAGAAAAATATTCTGCAGGAATTCGGCGGTTCCAATATCACGTGGGGCATTAGTGAATCGGTGCTGGTGGACGACGGCAAAGTGATTTGTTCGCCCGGCGGAAGCCAAGGTACGATCGTTGCTTTGGACGCGGCTTCGGGAAGAACGACGTGGGCGTCCCGCGTGCCCGAGAGTCCTCAGGCATCCTATGCGTCACCCGTGGTCGCTCAGGTTGGACGCGTCAAGCAGTACGTCGTGTTTACCAGCAAAGGAGTTGTTGGTGTGCGAGCGACCGATGGGCAGCCGATGTGGGGGCAGAACAAGTCATCCAACAACACGGCCAACTGTGCGACGCCGTTGGTGATTGGCAGTCGAGTGTTCAGTTCGTCGGACTATGGAACCGGTTGTGAATTGTTAGAACTCAGGTCTCAAGGAACGTCGACAACTTCGCGCGTGGCGTACTTCAACAAAGACATGAAGAACCATCATGGCGGAATGGTGCATGTGGATGGATTCGTCTATGGGTCGAATGGCGACATTCTGGCCTGTGTGAATTTGCGGACCGGACAACCCGCTTGGCGAGAACGCAGCAAGAAGGGATCTGTTGTTTACGCGGACAACAAGATCGTGTTTCGTCATGAAGGCGGGGAAGTGATTCTGTTGGCCGCAGATTCCAGCGCGTACCAAGAACTTGGAAAATTCAATCAGCCTGATCGCAGTGGCAAGCCCGCTTGGTCTCACCCTGTTGTCCATGATGGTCGCCTGTACCTGCGAGACATGGACAAGCTGCTGGTGTACAAAATCGGTGAGTAGATTCGGCGGGGCAATGAACGGGTTTTTACGGCCGTCGAATGCCTGTGATGTTCACGCCGCTGCCAATCAGTAGATTCTTTTCGTACGCCCAGTTGTAGAAGTCGCCACTCTTTTCCGGTGACAAAACCTGCAGGTGGTCGAAGCCGGCTTCGTGGAACCAGATGGATAATTCTTCCACGGTGTGATGGTATTGATACTCTGGTGCCCACCAGTCGAACGTGTCGCACACGCGGTTTTCGTAGCTGGGATGTGCGCTGAAGTTCACAACCTTATTCAATGTGCGATTGATGATTGGAGTCCCGCCGAAAACTGCGCCGAGGTGGCAAAACGGTTTCAATATCGCGGGCGGTAAACGCTTCGTGATACTTCGCAGTCCTGAATTGATGGCTTCCTGCCACCACTGATTGCGGCGATACAACCAGACGGAGTAGCGTCCACCGGGCTTTACCAGCTGCGCGACCGCATCGAAGACTTGGCGGGTGTCGGCGTCGTGGTGCATTACGCCGATGGAAAATGCGAAGTCGAACGATTTTTGTTCTAACGGCAACTGTTTCAGATCCGCCTGTAGAAATCGGACGTCAGTTAAGTGCGAACACAGTTGAGTCGCCTTGTCGACCGCGCGGCTGTGGTCGGCTCCAACGACCGTGGCCCCCGCTTCGCCACAGATTTTCGAATAGCGGCCGCCACCACAACCCGCATCGAGCACTCGCAGTCCCCGCATGTCTGCCAGCGGCATCCCGGTCTTCGCCACAAAGGTGGCGCGGTCTTCGTCTTCGTGAGCGACTTCGTAGGTCGTCCACTGATCACCAAAGCTTTTGAGGTGTTCGTCGGAAACGAAACGCGGAATGCCGTTGATGACCGGCCATGATTCCGGACGTCCTTCGCAGTCGATCCGTTCCTTGGCTGCGTCGTACGACAGCGGGGCACCGGTCGCGGGGGCGCGAAGCTGAGCCACGAGTTCCGGATCAATGCGGGAGTTTGTGTCGCTCATGTGATGTCGTGACGCGGCAAGGCCGAACGTTTCGAATGATTAAATTTCAATGTCCAGCAGATCTTCGGCAAGTTCGGTTGCGGGGAAGATGTGTCGAATGCCTTCCAGTCCGATCGGATCATCTTCCGGATGTTGCGGGTCCGCGTGTACCAGATACAGCCGCTTTGCTCCGGATGCCTTGGCAACATTCGCGACCGCTGTGGCCGAACTGTGTCCCGTCCTCAGCGCCCAGTCCTGCATGTCGTCGGGGAAGTAGCATTCGTGAATCAATACGTCGACATCGCGAATAAACGCCAGGTAATTTCCTGGAGCTGTCGTGTCTGTGATATAGGCGAACGAGCGATCGGGCCAGTCGATGCGATAACCCACCGAGCCGCCAGGATGGTCCAGTCCGATCCATGTGAGCCGTCCTTGATCAGCGATTTCCAGCGGCGCATCCGACGGTAGCTCACACCATTCGTAGGGCGGCTCGACGGGGAACAGTGGTTCGGCAAACAGGTGAGTGCGAACCGCAGCCAGCGTTTCCTTGGTTCCGTGAACTCGAACCGCCTGCACGTCTCCGCGCAGCACCGGCACCAGAAAAAACGTCAGGCCGCATACATGGTCGAGGTGAGCGTGCGTGAGGAAGACGTCCAGCGTGTCGGTCTTGAGTCTCTCTTGAACTCGAAAAAAGCCCGTGCCGGCGTCGAGTGCAATCCCAGCATCGGGCAGCAACACACTTGCCGTGTGTCGCCGTTCGTTGGGGTGATAGCCGCCGGTGCCGAGAAATGTGAGTCGCATGGGTGATTCAAAATGTGAACGTTGAGCCAGAATCGCAGCAAAGTAGCAGAAGTGCAGCCTGTGTCGTAGTCAGCCGGATTTGGCCTGCTGAATAGGGTACGCTCATCGACTCAGTTTGTGGAACCGGTTTTTCACCGTGTTTGCTGTGGGTCGTCATACTGTCGAAGAATCAGGCAGAAAATCTGGAAAGAAGGATGCCCATCTGCCGACGGATTTTCTTACACTGCAGCGTCCGTCCTGCCGACGGACAGACATTCACTCAATCAGCACTATGAGGTTAGTTAATGACGAACTCTTCGAATTCTCGACGCTCCTTCCTGAAGACAACGGCTGCGGGCACCGCTGCCGCCACGCTGCCGTGGTACTTTTCCACGGCTCAGACCTTGGCCGATGAAACGAAGACGGCCAGCGACAAGCTGCGCATCGGAGTCATTGGTGCCGGGGGCATGGCCAACGGCAACATGAATTCTGCCAAAGACTGGCTGAATATTGTGGCCATCGCTGATGTCGACGAAGGTCGTTGTCAGGAGATGAACAAGAAGTTCAGTGGAGGCAAGGCTGACGTTTACGAAGACTATCGAGCGATTCTTGATCGCAAAGATGTGGATGTCATCCACGTGGCCACACCGGATCACTGGCACACTAAGCCGGTTGTTGAAGCGATGCTGGCTGGCAAAGATATCTACTGCGAAAAGCCACTGACGTTGACGATCGACGAAGGCAAGCTGATTCGTAAAGTGCAGAAAGATACGGGCCGCATTGTGCAGGTCGGAACACAACAACGCAGCACGTTGAACCTGTTCGTGAAGGCCATGGCCATTGTTGCAGAAGGTCGACTCGGCAAGATCACACAAGTACAAGCCGCGATTGGTGGAGCTCCCGGCAGTCCCGAAATTCCGGTCGCCGATGTGCCTTCGGGTTTGAATTGGGATCGCTGGCTGGGGCCAGTTCCTGCCGTCGATTATCGACACCTGCCGGCGAAAGATGGCAAGGGTCGTGGCAACGGCAACTGCCATTACGAATTCCGTTGGTGGTATGAGTATTCCGGCGGCAAGCTGACCGACTGGGGCGCTCACCACGTTGACATTTGCAACTGGGCTCTGAAGCTGAATGGCCAGACCGCAGGTCCAATCGCTGTGGGTGGTTCGGCCACTCATCCGGTTGAATTCAAAGATGGCTATCCAGTGCAGAATGATCGCTACAACACCGCCACAAAGTTCCAGTTCAAGGTGGACTACCCCGGTGGAACGGAAATGATCATTCGCAACGACACCGATAACGGCGTGCTGATTACCGGTGAAAAAGGCCGCATCTTTGTGAGTCGCGGAAAACTGTCTGGTAAGCCTGTTGAAGATCTGAAAGACAACCCGCTACCGGAAGACGCGATTTCAAAGGTCTACAAGGGCCTGCCGATGGAGCACAACGAACGCAAGCAGCACTGGGCCAACTTCATTCACTGTGTGAAAGAACGCAAGGAGCCAATTTCTGACGTGCATACTCACATGCAGATGCTGAACGTGTGCCACTTGGCCGGAATTTCGGCGCGCTTTGGTCGCGACCTGAAGTGGGACGACACCAAAGAAGAGATCGTCGGCGACGAAGAAGCCAACAGCTTTCTGGCTCGACCATACCGCCAAGGCTACGAAATCGAAGTCTGACATGCGGCACCGGGTGGGTAGCACCGGCCACAGCGGATGCGAGCTAACGCTCGGAAATGCGCGAGAACCCTGACAGCCAGTTTGTCAGGGTTCTTGCTTGCGCGGAATGTGTCAGCACCGGTGTCTAGGTTTTCGGTGAAACTATGAAACTTGTGCATGGGTAAGTCGAGGAGGCATGGCTCCAAGTGCTGTCGCCGCCTTCGCGGCTGTTAGTTTCGTTGCGATCATAACCGTGGGCTGCGCCCACGGCTATCTGCTGGCGCGGCGTTCGCCGCTATTTACTTCCCGCCAACGCTGATCAGATGCGAATTGGTGCGGAAGTACATTCGGTTGTTGGCGATGGCGGGAGTGGCCCAGCTGTCTTCGCCGAGATCGTTTTTGGCCAGTAGTTTGTATTCATCTGCGGCGGCGAAGACCCAGACCATGCCGTCTTCGGCAACACAATAGATGCGATCGCCGACCAGCACTGGCGAACCAGACAATGCGGCACCCGTGCGTTCGATCCAGATCACGTCGCCCGTTGTGGCGTTGATGCAAGTCGCGAAGCCTCGGTCGTACATGCAGAACACTCGATCGTCTTTCGCAATCAGGCAAGGCACATACGGTGCTTTGAACTTGCTGCTGTTGGTGACTTTGTACGCCAGCTTCGCATCCTTGCCTGGCTGTACGGCGACGACATAGTTGGAAGAATATCCCCCGGAACCTGTGCTGCCGAAAATCAAACCGCCAGCAACCACAGGAGACGCGACAACTCGCATGCTGAACAGGCCGTCATTCACCGACCAGTTTTCTTTGCCGGTGATTGGGTTCAGGCTGAAGATGCCGTTGCCCGTGCTGCTGCAAACCAGTTCGTCGCCATCACTGCCTTCATAGATGAAGGGGACCGAGTAACAGACGTTCGTCGACACCAGCGGCGTCCGCCATTGTTCTGCGCCCGTCTGGCGGTCGAAGGCCAGCATGAAGCTTTCGCCGGGTGTCTCGCCGTCTTTCAACTTATCCGCCTGTTGCGAATTGTGCAGGATCACGAGATCTTTGTAGATCACTGGTGATGCTCCGAAGCCGTGTTGGCTTTGCCAGGTGCCGAGGTCTTGCGACCACGCTTCTGTGCCATCGTGGTTGAACGCCTTGAAGCTCGTTTCCTGCGGTGTCGACCAAGCGACGTAGACTCGTTCGTCATCCACGGCCGGCGTGCATGATGCATAGCTGCTGCGCGTGTGCAAATGATGCGGTTCGGACTTGAATTCCTTCTGCCACAGTTTGTTCCCCGTTACAGCATTGATGCAAACCACGTAACGCGTGGCATCGTCCGCATTGGCACTGAGCACGAACGCTTTGTCGTTCCAAACCACGGGCGACGAACAGCCGGAACCGCCGGGCAGTTCGGTTTTGAAGTTGAAGTCATCCGCCGTGAAATCCAGAGGAATCGAAGCACTGACGCCGACGCCTGAGCCATTGGGGCCCCGAAAGCGAGTCCAGTCGGCTGCGTTCGCGCAGGGGAGTTGCGTGATCAGGCAAACGGTAAGTGCGCAGAATCGAAAGTTGTTCATCGGTAGGCCTTGGGACGGTCGTGGGTGGGACAGTGTTTCGTGAATTGTTCAGTGATTATTTCAGGCGAGGGGAGTTGACGCCAGTATCATGCTTTCTGCCAGCATATGATTGTATTTGCGACCTCGTTCGGCCACCATTATGGGTTATGAAACCAACGTTTCGAATTCCATTGCCTTGTCTTTGCTTGTCCATCGCTGCCTGTTGTTCGCTGGCAGCTGTGGCCGACGAATATCGCGCCACCAGCGGGCTGCAGGTGCTGTATGACTTTTCTGACACTGACGGAAACGTTGTGCGAGATCGTTCCGGGGCGGGGGATGCGTACGATCTGAAGATTGCCGATCCGCAGGCCGTCAAACGTAGTGCTGGCAGTCTACACATTCTGAAGCCCACGATCATTGCTTCGGACAAGGCTTCCACTCGATTGATCGATGCGGTTCGCGCGTCTGGTGAAATCACCATCGAAGCTTGGATCGCAGCCAAAGATACCAAGCAGGCCGGACCTGCTCGACTGATTACGCTGTCGAAGAATTCCAGCGAACGGAATTTTACGCTGGGCCAAGACGGTGACAAGCTGGAGGTTCGGCTGCGAACCACCAACACCAGTACAAACGGAATTCCATCGGTCGCGTCTGCTGCAAAGAGTTTCAGCACCAAGCTGACGCATGTGGTTTACACGCGTCACAAAGATGGCAAAGCGATGATCTATCAGGATGGTCAGCGGGTCGCCGAACAGAACGTCGCCGGAGACTTTTCGAACTGGGACAAGTCACTGAAACTGGCATTGGTCGACGAACATTCTCAGGGGCGTCCGTGGCTGGGGACGCTGCATCTGGTGGCGATCTACAATCGAGCTCTGTCGGCGAAAGAGGTGACTCAGAATTTCACCGCTGGTGCCGCTGGAAAACCGTCACCGGAATTGGTCGCAGAACGCCAGCGACGCGCGGCGGCTCAGCATTTCGAAACCGCTGTTGCTCCGTTGCTGGCGAAGCGATGTTTGGAATGTCACGACTCAGCCATCCACGAAAGCGGGCTGGACCTGTCGAATCAAGTGGCTGCGTTCAAGGGCGGAGAAAACGGCAAGGTGATCATCCCCGGTGCGGCGGCGAAGAGCCCGTTGTGGGCTTCGGTGGAATCGGATTCCATGCCGCATGAACGAGATCCGTTGACTGCCGTTGAAAAGGGTGTGCTGAGCAAATGGATTGATGACGGAGCTGTGTGGACGCTGAAGCAGATTGATCCGGCGATTTATGTGCATGGCAGTGAGAATCAGAATTGGGTTCAACGATTGACCGTGGACGAATACATCCAGACGGTGCAAACAACCGTCGGTGTGGATATTGCTGCAGACGCTCGGAGAATCCTGCCCCGGGATTTACGGGCCGATGGTTTCAGTAACACGGCGTACAACTTGAGCGTCGATTTTCAGCATGTGAACGCATATTCTCAGCTGGCCGAAATTATCGTGAGTCGGATGGACGTCGCAGTGTATGTCAAACGGTTTTCGAACCGTCGAAAGTTCACCGATAAGGACATGGCAGACGTGATCGAGAAGTTGGGCAAGTGGGTCTTGCGGGGGCCGGTCAGTGAACGCGAAGTCTTTGCTTACCGCGGAATTACGACAACCGTTGCCAGTGCCGGGGGCGATTTCGACGAGGCGATGGGGTATGTCATCGAAGCGATGTTGCAGTCGCCGCGATTTATTTATCGGGTTGAGAGTCACCGGGGCAGTGGCGAATCGATTTCAGCGACAGATTATGAACTCGCGTCGCGCTTGAGCTATATCGTGTGGGGTAGCTCGCCGGACGAGAAACTAATGGAAGCGGCCGATGAGGGAAATCTAAACGTCGAACAACAGGTGGCCCGGTTGTTGCAAGACCCGCGCGCCGTGCAGCAGTCGTTGCGTTTTGTTTCTGACTGGTTGAATCTGGGTCGCATGAACAACCTGCAGCCGAACGCCAAACGGTTTCCGCAATGGAACGATCAGCTGGCCAGTGACATGCGTGAGGAGACACTGGCGTTCTTTGAAGAAGTGGTTTGGAAGCAAAATAAACCGCTGTCATCGTTGCTAAATGCGCCGGTCACGTTTGCGTCGCCGCAGCTGGCGAAGTTTTACGGACTGTCGGATTCCGCTGGGAACGGTGCCACCGAATTCACGCAGTTTGATCTCAAAGATGTTCCCGGTCGTGGCGGGTTGCTGACGCAGGGCAGTGTGCTGACCGTCGGGGGCGACGACGCATCGATGGTGACTCGCGGTTTACTCGTGATGCACGAACTTCTGCGCGGCGTTGTCAACGATCCGCCGCCATGCGTGGATACGACCCCGATTCCGACCAAAGCGGGGCTCACCCAACGCAGCATCGCGATGAGCCGTATCACCAACGCCAGTTGCGGCGGTTGCCATTCGAAGTTCGAACCCTTGGCGTTTGGCCTAGAAAAATTCGACGGGATTGGAGCTTATCACGAACAGGATGAACATGGCAATAAATTGCGGGACGATGGGGAAGTGCTGTTCCCTGGGACGGCGCAATCCGTAAAATTCGATTCGACGCAGGAATTGATGAATCTCCTGGCAAACAGCGACAGGGTCAGCCAGAGTCTGACTTGGAAAGTCACGCAATTTGCGTTGGGTCGACCTTTAGTGGCCGAAGATGCGGCTGCAGTCGATCGGATTCATGAATTGGCGACAAAAAATGGCGGCACTTGGCCCGCATTGATGAGTGCGATTGTGACGAGTGATCTGGTTCGAAAAACTCGAACGCAAGTCACAGAAAAATAACTACGCATGCCACCAGACGGCAGGGGAAAGACTCCCGACCATCTTGACGTACCCTACGCCACCGGAATTTGAAGAAGGAAAAACAATGCCACGAATGTTTGATCGACGGACGACTCTCAAAGGTCTGGGCAGCATCGCGATCGGCCTGCCGTTGCTGGAAGAAATGACGGCCAGCGCCGCGATGACGACTGCGGCCAAAGAAGCGGCGTTGGATGTTCCCGTGCGAGCCTTCAATGTCTTCTTTGGTTTGGGAGTTCCGGCTCCGCTGCAGACCGAAGGCTTCGATGGTGTGATGGAGCCGCTGAAGCCGTTGCGCGATAAGCTGTTGATTATGCGCGGTGTCGATCATGTGCGTGCCGATGAATCGGGAATCAACGCGCACTTCGATGGGGCGTCGGCGGCATTTACGGCAGAACCGCCGGACGGTGAAGCCAAAGCCGGTGGGCCTTCGATTGATCAGGTCGTGCGACAAGCGCACTATGCCAACGGTCTTCCCCAAGGAATGGTGTCGACTCTGAATGCCGGCACGTTTTTCCGCCGCAGTCGCGTGAGTCGTTACGTTCACAGTTACAACAACGATGGCACGGTTGCGGCGACAATGCAGGAACGCCCGCGAGAAGTCTTTGATCGCGTGTTCGGTTCGCTGGCGTCGTCCGGTGATGACAAAGATGCTCGGCGACAGCGGATTAAACGCAGTGTGCTGGATTCTGTGGTGGATCAATACAAGTTCTACACGGGCGAACAGTCTCCATTGAGTGCCGCGTCGCGCACGCGGGTGGCCGATCATCTGGAACGGATTCGTGAGTTCGAACAGCGCGCGTTCGAAATGAAAGATAGCCCCAAGGACAGCGCCCAACGAAGTGCTGCGTTGCCGCCACGTTCTAAGTTGGCTCACGGTGGCGCTGCCGATCCGGGTGGGCAGGGTCTTGATGTGCAGCTGGACGACCTCAGGACAGAATGGCGGTTGATGGCAGATTTGTACGCATTGGCCGTGCAATCGGACCGCGTGCGTTTCGGGGCACTCACGTTTTTGGCCGCCGGGGAACGTCTGCGAATCAAGGGAGATTACAAATACGATGGCCGCTTGATCTACAGGTTTGACGACGCCAGAGATTTAAATGCTTCCGGCGATGCGGGCTGCAGTCATGAGTGGTGGCATAAGTTCAATGAGAAAAACAAGAACGAGCAGTTGCGAGCTCATGCACACATGAAGCTGCAGGAAGTGGCGTACTTCCTCGGCAAGCTAGCGGATCAGGATTCTGTCGAAGCGAATGGAAAAACGATTCTGGAAAACTCGATGATTACGGTGTCGACCGAATCTGGCGATGGTCGGCACAACGATGTGAAACGAGAATTGTCCGGCGTGTTTCATGCGATTTCAGGAGCCAACGGGCGCTTCAAGACGGGCCAGATTCAGGACGTCAACAGCGAAGGCATTGATGTCTATAACACGATGTTGACTGCGATGGGCGCGAAGAAAACTTTGGGGCCGAAGGAGCGAGAGTTTCAGTCCGTGGATAGTATTCGCGTTTGATACCGATCAGAAAATCCGGCCTTTTCCGGTGACGCCGAAGTCCCCGTACCCCACCGAGTTTACCTCGGTGGTATTCAGGTTTTTGCACTACGTTCATTGCTCTTGAGAGTCTTCTATGCGTTCATTACTTTTGACCGTCGTTCTGATGTCTTCCGTTTGCCTGAGCTCTGCGAATGCTCAGGATGTTCTTGTCGAAGCGGAGAGTTTTGCAACGCCCGGCGGCTGGAAACTGGATACCCAGTTCATCGGCGAAATGGGTTCGCCCTACATGTTGGCTCACGGTTTGGGCTGGCCGGTCGCGGATGCAACCACGACGGTGGAGTTTCCGGAAACCGGTACGTACCGAGTCTTCGTGCGAACCAAAGACTGGGTGGCTCGCTGGAACGCAACTGGGCAACCAGGAAAGTTTCAAGTCACAATCGACGGAAAGGCTCTTGTCGAAACATTCGGCACCACAGGTGCGAAGTGGTTTTGGCACGACGGTGGCGAAGTTGAGATCACGGCGAAGCAAGCGGAAATTGCACTGCATGATCTGACAGGTTTTGACGGACGCTGCGATGCGATCTTCTTTACGAAGTCAGACGCTGTTCCGCCTAACGAACCCGCCGCGTTGCTGTCTTGGCGACAAAAGCAGCTGGGGTTTTCTGACAAGGCGACTCAGCAGGGCCCTTACGATTTGGTTGTGGTCGGTGGCGGCTATGCCGGCATGGGGGCCGCTTTGTCGGGGGCTCGCATGGGTTGCAAGGTGGCGTTGATTCAGAACCGGCCCGTCCTTGGCGGCAACGGCAGCAGCGAAGTTCGAGTGTGGGCGATGGGCAATATTCGTCGCGGTAAGTTTCCACGCATCGGAGAAATTGTCGAAGAATTCTGCGACCACGCCACGAAGTCTCCCGGCCGTTATGAAGAGTTCGGCGACGACTTAAAAGAACAGATCGTTCGAGCCGAAGGCAACATTGATCTGTTTTTGAATCATCATGCTTATCGTGTCAAACGCGAGGGCAACCGGATCGCGACGGTGACCGCGTTTGATACTCGCACCGGCGAACATTCCGAGTTTTCCGGCACTCTGTTTGCGGACTGCACGGGCCACGGCACGATTGGTCATCTGGCGGAAGCGGACACAGAAATGGAGCCTGAGGGTCGCATGGGCATGAGCAACATGTGGGCGTGGGATGAAGCGGAAGCGGGGACGAATTTCCCGGCGACACCGTGGGCTCTGGATCTGAACATGGCCGACTTTCCGTATCCTCGCGATCACCACGGCCAGTGGTTTTGGGAGAGCGGCTTCGACAAAGATCCGTTGGGCGATGCAGAAGGGATTCGCGACCACAATCTGCGAGCCGTCTATGGTGCCTTTAATGCCATGAAGAATCGCGACGGTGCCGACAAGCACCAGAACGCCATTCTTACTTGGGTAGCGTACATCGGCGGACCTCGCGAATCGCGGCGACTGATGGGTGACGTGGTTTTGAACAAAGAAGACATCACGTCGAAACGCGATTTTCCGGATGGTTGCGTGCCCAGCACGTGGTCGATCGATCTGCACTATCCGAAAAAACAGTACGCGGAAAAGTTTCCGGACAATCCGTTCATCAGCATCGCTGTTCACGATCGAGGTGTTGATCGCCAGTACGGTTACCCGGTTCCGTACCGCTGTTTCTATAGCCGCAATGTTGAAAACCTGTTTATGGCGGGTCGCAACATCAGCGTGACGCATGAAGCGTTGGGGACGACTCGCGTGATGAAGACCTGCGGCATGATGGGCGAAGTGGTGGGTCGAGCCGCCAGCCTTTGCAAGATTCACGAATGCAATCCGCGTGATGTCTATGATCGCTATCTGGAAGAGCTCATCGACCTACTGAACCTGCCCGGCAAAGCGCGACGCAAAACTGTCTACGACACGATCGAAATTCCTGATGACGCGCTGGAATTGGCTTCGTCGAAGGGGCCGATGGAAGGCATCGATCCGAAGAAAATGGACGGGCTGGTGATCGACGATGACGCGGCCGTGAAGAAGGGGGGATGGACTGCCGGTACTGGTCTGAAAGGCTTCATTGCCAACAGCTACCTCTATTCGTCGGACAAGTCGGCGTCGATTCGGTTTCATTTTACAGCTCCAGAAACTGGCACACACGAAGTTCGCATCGCCTATCTGGCTCACGAAAATCGCGGCAAGCACGTGCATGTCACGGTGCACACCGGTGAGACTTCGAAAACGGTTGACGTCAACATGACGGTTCAGCCGCCGCTGAAGCCGTGTCTGTACTCGCTCGGTCAGTTTGATCTTGTGCAAGGGGCGAAGTGCTATGTGGAAATGACGGCTGCTGATGCTGGCGGCACCGTCCACGCGGACGCGGTGCAAATTGTGCCAGTTAAATAATGTGGTGGCCGCATTCTTCACACTACGATTGCAAATTCAGCGCCACAGTCTTGTCTTGGTTGTTGCTGGTGAGTGTCTGCGCGGCGGATGCTGAGCCGGTGTTGTTGGTGTTGCCTGATGGTCCAGTTCTGGAATCCGGTTCCACATCCGTTTCGACGCGACCGCTCGATGAAATGTTGACTTCGTTTCTGACGGAACACAATGTTGCTGGAGCGACCGTGGCGGTCGCAAAAGACGGGCGGATCGTCTATTCCCGAGGCTTCGGCTATGCCGATGTTGCGGCTCTGCAGCAGATGTCGCCGGATGCTGAAATGAGAATCGCCAGCATTTCAAAGCCGATCACGGGTGTTGCCATTCTGATGCTGACTCAGCAGGGCAAGTTGACGCTGGACACACTTGTCGTTCCTTTATTGCGAAAGGCTGGACTGCCGAATCCGACCGTTGACGAACGCTGGAACAAAATCACCGTGCGGCATTTGCTGAATCACACCGGGGGCTGGGATCGGGATGTCAGCCAAGATCCGATGTTTCAGGTGGCTGAGGTGACGGAAGCGTTACAGCTGAACGCGTCTGCTCGGCAAACAGACATCATCCGTTGGAAGCTGGCTCAGGCTCTGGATTTCGATCCGGGGCAGAAGTACGTCTATTCGAATTTCGGTTATTGCATTCTCGGTCGACTGGTGGCGATTGTCTCAGGCCAGCGTTACGAAGACTGGGTGGCAGCCAACATTCTGACCGCTCGGCGCATGAAACACACGCGGCTCGGTCAGACGCAGTTGGCTGGCCGCGGGCCAACCGAAGTGCGATATCACATGCAGTCGCTGACCATGCGCGCACCCTTTTGGGCGGGCTATTCTGGAGTTGCTCGAAGTCGTTTTCCCGAACGGACGCCACTGGTGGAAGGACCATATGGTCGATGGGATCTGGAAGTCATGGACGCTCACGGAGGCTGGGTGTCGAGCGCACCGGATCTGCTGCGATTCGTGGCGGGACTGGACGATGCCGCCGGGCCGTTGTTGAATGAATCGATGCGTGACGTGATGCTGGCCCAGCCTGAGTTGTCGACGCCGAGCGGCAGCGTGTGGTATGGCTGCGGTTGGTCCGTGCGATCCGCAGGTTCTGCAGGGAAGGGGCTCAACGCGCATAATATTTGGCACAACGGCGCGCTGGCGGGTACGTCGACGCTGCTGGTGAGGCGTTGGGACGGTTTTTCGTGGGCCGTGTTGTTCAATACCGATCGATCGAGCAATGGAGAGCGATTGTCTGGGCTAATTGACGCGAAGATGCATCAGGCTGTCGACAGCGTCGCGGAATGGCGACGGTAGAATTCGTAGCTGGGTTCGCCAAGATTTAGGGGAAACGGCCAATCCGCAGTCTGGGGATTCCGGCTACGATAACAATTGAGCGTTCGCGGCGAACAGCTTTCTTGTAGCGCCAACCCTGATTTCCCTCCTCCTTTACCCAGATTCTGCGCGCAGATTGTGGGTTTTCTGTGAACTCTGTGCCTGTCGATTGCGGGGACGCTCAGTCGCCGTACACTAAAGACTCTGTTGGTGGCGCAGGATGCGTGCCTTGTTGCTGGAACGTGAAATTCTCCAGCGGGCCCTGTGAGTCGTTTCTATGTCCGACCCGGAAAACCCCCAGCCATCCAACGCTCTGCCGAATCGCGATGATTTCGTCCGCGAACTGCGTGCGAAGTCCGAAAGTGCGGTTGAAGCATCGGTCCATCATGCATCGCTGTCTCAGCAGTACATGGCGCTGTCGCAGAAGTTGGCTCAACTGGCGGAACAGGCCGGTTCGACGGGGGTGGCTGATCTGCAACGCGATCTTACTCACTTAGAACGTCAGCTTCCCCGCGTTGCTGCAGGTTCAGCGACATCATCAGCCGCTGGGGTTTTGCCGCCGCCGGTTGTTGCGAACAGCCACAGTCTTTCGGCGACTCCCCTTGAACCGCTTGAATCGCCGAGCGTCCCGCAGCCCACGATCGATTCGCACTTCGAAACAAACACTCAGGCGGCTCCGGCTGACGGTGGCATGATTGCACGGGCGACTGCGGACAGTTCTTTGGCTCGCCAGCAGTTCGTCAGCACTCGCAAGATCGTCGAACGCAACCGGAAAGCGCAACTGGCTGAAAAGCGCGTCAAGGTGAAAGCGAAGAAGTCGGATCTGAAACCAAAGCAGCGAACAGCGACGGACGAACTGCAACAAGGCAAAGGTTCCATCGCCACCAGTCTGGGAATCTTCGCGCTGGTCGTGCTTATCATGAATCTGATTACGTGGCAATTGGAACCGGAAATTCTGCTGCCTCCCATGATGGCTGCGTTTGCTGACGAAGTCACCGAAGTTGAAGAACCTCTACCGATCGAACCGCCGGAAGAAGAGCAGGGCGATCAGACCGAAATGGAAACCGAAGAACCGGTCGAAGAACCGGAACCGGAACCGGAGCCCGAACCGGAGCCCGAACCCGAACCCGAACCGGAGGAAGAACCACCTCCGGAACCCGTTGAACCACAGGACATGCCAGACACTGAAATGGCTGACGTGCCACTGCCGGAAACGCCGGAAGGGATGGAGCCTGCTGCGGCGGAAGCCAGTGCGGCCGAGATGGCCAGCGTCGACAATCACAGCGAGGCTGGTCGCCAAGCGCTGTTGGCGAAGTTCGGCGGATCGCAGGCCAGCGAATCCGCCGTGCAATATGGTTTGGAATGGTTGATTTCTGTGCAGCATCCGCAGGGTTACTGGGACTTCATCAACGTTGGCGAGTGTAAGAACGCGGGCACGATCAATAATCCGATCGGTGGAACAGCGTACGCTCTGCTGCCATTCCTCGCAGCCGGGCAAACTCACAAAGAAGGCAAATACACCAAGCAAGTGGGAGCTGCTCTGCGGTATCTGACGACCATCGGCGTCAACACTCCGGCAGGCTATGACCTGCGAGGCATGATCAACAAGCAAAGCGACGATGAAGCTCCCAACGAAGCTTACTATGTTCATGGAGCTGCCACGCTGGCGATCTGTGAAGCCTACGGTATCACCCAAGACCGGCAGCTGAAGCGCGCGGCAGAAGGGGCGATCCAGTTCATTGTGAATTCGCAGGACCCGAATGGCGGCGGCTGGCGTTACAACCCACAGGAACCCGGTTCCACGTCTGTCACCGTCATTCAGGTGATGGCGCTGGTCGCCGCCAAGAAGGCCGGCATCAAGATTTCGGATCACGTCTTCAAAGGCGTCATGCATTATCTGGATACTGTTCAGGTTGATGAAGAAGGTCGCTACGGCTACGAGGCTTCAAAGAAGACTTATAAGAGTTCAGCCACGGCGATGGCGCTGTTGTGTCGCATGTATTGCGGTTGGTCGCGCGACGATGGTGACATGCGTGCCGGCATTGCTTTGCTGAACAAAACATATCCCCGAGAAAATCTGTACACGATGTACTTTGCCACTCAAGTGATGAAAAACTGGGGCGGCCAAGAATGGGAACGCTGGAACGGACTGCTTCGAGAAGACCTTGTCTCCGATCAGGAAACCGATGGTCCGGCTAAAGGCAGTTGGAAACCTCGCAGCGGTGCGCTCCACGCCAAGCAGGGCGGCCGATTGCTGACGACCGCTCTGGCAACGCTGACACTGGAAGTCTATTACCGGTACAAGCCGCTGCTGCCGGAAGAGACCGTGGCCGAATCACGTGCCGTCCAACCCACATCCCTGAACCGCGAGTAGCTGCTGGAAGCCGACAGTGCCAGAAAAACGTCGAAAACTGTAGAACCAATTCGCCGCGTGGCTCACTAAACGTTCCGTCTTCAGGCAGGAACACACCCATGAATGAGCTACCGTCGTCCACTGTAATTATTGCATCCGATCCCAGAAAATCGCAGCGCGAGATCCTCCGGCGATTCGTCCGCCAGGTGCTGAGAATCAGTGCCTACCCTTTGGCAGTGTTTGTCGCCATCATTTTGATCGGACTGATTCCGGTGAACAACGACTTTCAGCCGACGCCCGATGGGATTGAGATCTTCGTCACATCGAACCCCGTGCATGCTGCGATCGTGCTGCCGATCGAATCTGACGTGATCAACTGGCGAAATCAGTTTTCGGCAGCTCGATTTCCGAGTGATACCAGTGCGGCGACTCACATTGCGGTGGGCTGGGGCGATCGAGGTTTTTTTCTGCAGACGCCGACGTGGGCGGAGCTCGAAGTCAGTGTCGCTGCCAACGCATTGTTTTTGCCGTCGGAAACCTGTCTGCACGTGACCATGAAATCTGCCGTAAACACAGGGCCGAACACGCGCGCCGTCCGAATCTCCGAACAGCAATATGCGAAACTCGTCGGCTACATCCAAGCTGCGTTTCGGCGAGATTCCACCGACCGTGTTGTCGGTGTGGACGGCGAGCACTATTCATCAAACGACGCGTTCTTTGAGGCCCACGGGACGTACCACTTTCTGAATACTTGCAATTCTTGGGTTGGCCGCGGACTGCAGGAATCCGGGGTGCGAGTTGGCTGGCTGACGCCGCTGCCGAAGACCGTGTTTTGGTATCTGCCGTCAAACTAATTGTCTTGAAGTTCCCGAGTCATGCATCACGGGGCGACGCATGAGATGTCAGTCGTTTACCCCGTAGTCGCAGACTAGGCCGGAAAACCTAGTCTGCGACTACGGGTTAAACATCGACTAGGTTTTCGCTTGCGATTGCACCACGAATTACGCAAACTGCGTAACACAAGTTGCGTAATTCGAGGAGTGGCGAAATGGTGAACCCGTTTACTTATGGCGGTGTGATCAATCAGCAATCAGCTTCTGTACATAGGCGACCGCATTATCGATGGGCACCTTGGCGGCTTCGGAATCTGTACGCAGTTTGATTTCTGCGTGGCCTTCCTTCAGTCCTTTGCCGCCGATGATGACTCGGACGGGCAGGCCGATCAGATCGGCATCTTTGAACTTGAAGCCCGGTCGCTGATCGCGGTCATCCATTAACACGTCGACGCCCGCAGCCATCAGTTCGTCGTAGATCTTCGTGGCCACCGTCATCGTGTCTTCATCTTTGACGTTCAGTGGAATCAGTGCCACAGTGTACGGCGCAACATTTTTGGGCCAGATGATACCGTTTTCGTCGTGGCACGTTTCGACGATTGCCGCGACCACTCGACTGACCCCGATTCCGTAGCACCCCATGATGATCGGATGCTTCTTGTCTTCGTTGTCTAGGTAGTTGGCATCCAGCGACGTGCTGTATTTTGTGCCGAGCTTAAACACGTGGCCGATTTCGATGCCATGCACGATCTCCAGCTTCGCGTCACATTTTGGACAAGGGTCATCTGCGGCCGCGTTTCGCAGGTCGTGAGTTTCCGTGAGTTCAAAGTGTGTGCCGGGAATAACGCCGGTGAGGTGAGCATCCTTGGCGTTGGCTCCGGTGATGGCTGACGCAATTCCGGCCACATCGTGATCGGCAATCAGCGGACACAATAGTCCAACCGGACCGGCAAAGCCCACAGGTGCTCCCGTGACTTTTTCGATCGTGGCTTCGTCGGCCAATTCCACATGCGTGGCCCCCACAGCGCGACGAACTTTGCCTTCGTTGGCTTCATGATCGCCGCGCACCAAGACCGCCACGGGTTTGTCGTCAGCGACATAGATCAACGTCTTGATGAAGGTCGACGGATCCGCGTTCAGCATTTTGCTAACGTCTTCGATGCTGCCTGCATTGGGAGTATTGACGTGTTGGGGCTCATCGGCTGCGTCTGTTTTGGCGGGAATGGACGACACACGGCCAGTGTCCGCGCGTTCTTGGTTGGCGGCGTAGTCGCAGCCACAACACCGGACCACGAAGTCCTCGCCATTGTCGGCCGGTGCCATGAATTCGTGTGACGCATCGCCGCCGATGGGACCGCTTTCGGCTTCGACCGGAATGTATTCCAAGCCGCAGCGTTCGAAGATTCGGCAATAGGCGTTGTACATCGCGTCGTACTGCACGTTCAGTTGTTCCAGCGATGTTGCAAAGCTGTACGCGTCCTTCATCAAAAATTCGCTGGTTCGCAGCACGCCAAACCGTGGTCGTTCTTCGTTGCGGAATTTTGTCTGAATCTGATACAGCGTAATGGGCAGTTGTTTGTAGGTTTTGATTTCACGAGACACCAGATCGGTGATAACTTCTTCGTGAGTCGGCCCGAGTGCGAAGTGGCCGCGTTTGGTTTCGAAATTGAACAGCACGCTGCCAAACGCTTCGCGCCGCCCCGTGCGTTCGAACAATTCGATCGGCTGCAGGGCGGGCATGAACAATTCCACGCCCCCCGCGCGATCCATTTCTTCGCGGACAATTTCTGACACCTTGCGGATCACACGATAGCCCAGCGGCATGAACGTATAGGCACCGGCCATCAGTTGACGAATCATCCCCGACCGCAACATCAGCTGATGACTGGGAACTTCGGCATCCGAAGGAACTTCTTTAATGGTCGGTATAAATGTCTGAGTCCAGCGCATGGATCGTTATCGCAAAAATGGTGGTGGATTTGAGTTTAGATTGAGTTCGACCGGTCGATTTCGTGAGCCGATCGCGTAAACAGCTCCATGATCTCCGTGACCGGGTTTATTCCGGTGGTTTTTAGGATTTCGTACTACTCAGATTGGGTCGTAATTTCGAGTCGTGCAACAACCCGAGAATCACTGTGGCATCTGCATCCTCGAGCTGCAATCGCCAACGGTTCGGAAACGAAGGAAACCTGACGACACGAGACCTTCAACTTCGCCTGCGGATCGTAACGCAGAATCCGTCGGAGGCAACGATTGATCGCCTGGGAATAGCTTGAGTCGCAGAACCTAGATGGTACGATGAGCCTTGCGGCGGCTAGGTTTGGTATTCCGTCGCCCGCCATCGAAGTTGATCGAGTTTATCATGAGTACCGGACTGCACCTGACCACTGAAGAATTCGACCGCATGGTGGCCTGCGGTGCGTTCGATCATTTGCAGCGAAAGATCGAACTGATCCGAGGAGAAATTCGAGAAATGAATCCTGCTGGTCCGCTTCACGATGGTTTGATGGCATACGTTACCAGTTGGTCGGCTCGCGTCACAGTGCCGGAGGTTACTTTGGTCACGTCACAAACCGGCCTCAGCCTTCCGGAGCAACTCAGCAAGCCTGAGCCCGATGTGATGTGGCTGAATGCTGGTCGCTACTTGAAACGGCATCCGACGGGAGCCGACGTGCAACTGGCGATTGAAGTTTCCTACAGCAGCCTGAAATCTGATCTGCTGGAGAAGTCTGTATTGTATGCCGAAGCGGGCATTGGCGAATACTGGATTGTCGACGCCAACTCATCCTGCATTCACGTCTTTCGTAAGCCGCAGAATTCTGAATACAC
Source organism: Fuerstiella sp. (assembly GCA_041688835.1). Taxonomy (GTDB): domain Bacteria; phylum Planctomycetota; class Planctomycetia; order Planctomycetales; family Planctomycetaceae; genus Fuerstiella. The sequence goes on along the minus strand of JBDNHJ010000157.1, from coordinate 14,751 downwards.
AGATCGATCGATTTCTAAGCCGGGCGAATTCCTGTCACCGCTGGTGTGTCCGGAAGCCAAGCTGGATGTGGGCGATCTGTTTACCAGCGAATGACTTCGAAACCGATCACTCAACAGTCAATTCTGTTCGTCACCGGGCGGCTGTCGGAAGTCAGCCTGCGTGAGATTGTGACTGAACTTTCTGAGCAACTCGGGTTTCGCTACGAAGTCGCGGTTCCCGGAATTCAGGTTGCTGCGCTGCTGCACGTGAATTTGTTGGCCCGGCGGTTGGAAGTCCCGGATCATATCGATCGCGTAATTCTGCCGGGCTGGGTTCAGGGTGATTTGGGTGAGCTGCAGCAGAAGTTTGGTCAACCCTTCGAGCGCGGGCCGAAGGATTTGCAGGACTTGCCTGAGTACTTTGGACTGGGCAAAAAAAAGGCCGTGACGCTGGATCGGTATTCCATCGACATCATTGGCGAAATCAACCATGCCACTCGCATGCCGCTGGACGCTGTCGTCGCGGAAGCGTTGGCGATGTCTGCTGCCGGTGCGGACTTGATCGATGTGGGCTGCGTGCCTGGAGAAACGTGCGCTGCAGTGGGGGACATCGTGGCCGCGTTGCGGGCGGAGAATTTGCGTGTCTCCATCGACAGTTTCGATCCGACGGAAGTCGAGCAGGCTGTGGCCAATGGGGCGGAACTGATTTTGAGCTGCAATCATTCCAACATCGATTGGGTGACGAAGCTGGGCACGGAAGTGGTCGTCATTCCCGACACGCCGGCTGATACGGATTCGCTGGATCGCTTGATTGAAAGTGTTTCAGCGACGGGAGTGCCGTTTCGCATCGATCCGATCATCGAACCCATCGGTATGGGTTTCACGGCGTCGCTGCAGCGTTATATGGATGCACGTCAAAAGTACCCGGACATCGCCATGATGATGGGTGTGGGCAATGTGACGGAGCTGACCGAAGTAGATTCGGCGGGCGTCAACATGCTGCTGGCGGCGATGTGCGAAGAGCTCGGGATTCAAAGTGTGCTGACGACTCAGGTGATCAACTGGTGTCGCACCGCGATTGCGGAATTCGATGCAGCTCGAAAACTAGTGCATCATGCGATTACAAATCGGGTGATTCCGAAACATATCGATTCGTCATTGGTGATGCTGCGAGATTCGAAACTGAAACCGCAATCGGAAGCGTCGTTGAATGCTCTGGCAGCGGCATTGACGGACGCCAACTTCCGCATTTTCGCGGAACAATCAGACGTTCATCTGATGAACAAACATGGACACTGGCAGGGCGAGCAGCCGTTTCCGATTTTCGCCGCAGCGCTGGCCGCGAATCCGGACATCGATCCATCGCACGCCTTTTATCTGGGCTATGAAATGGCACGGGCGGAGATGACGCAGCTGCTCGGTAAGCGCTACGTGCAGGACGAAGCGATCGACTTCGGTATCGCGGGAACTTTGCCGGGTTCGGCCAACGTGCATCACCAATAGTGCAGAAACGTCAGCAGGAAAGCAAATCCGCCGCCGAATTCATTTCGGTGGGCCCAGGTTTTTGCACTACGCAACGTTTGATTGATGGTGCCACCACGGCCGGGATTGTCGAAGGCTGAGCTGGAGGTTGCTCGGATTGTCTGGGAATTGAAATCTGCCGGCGTGCGGCAGGTGCATGATGCTTTGCCAGAAGGCCGCAAAGTTGATTTTACCACCGTGCAGACCTTCTTGAAGCGGCTGGAAGAGAAGGGCTATTTGAAGGTTCGGCTGCAGAACCGCACGCGGATTTACTCACCTCGCGTTAAGCCGCGCACTGTGATTCGAGAAACTGTGGATGATCTGGTCGAACGGTTATTCGCGGGCGAAGCGATGCCGCTGGTCAGGCATTTGGTCGAAGAGAAGGATTTTTCGGCAGAAGAAATTGATCAGCTACGCAGTCTGCTGAACCGTCTGGAAGGAGAACGACATGAATGAGCTGTCGTTTCTGCAGTTGTTGTTCGATCAGACATGGCAGATCGCGTTGCTGGCTTTGATGGTGGCGGTCGTCGTTCGCCTGCTGAGTTCTCGGCACGGGCGGTTGACGTATTGGCTGTGGTTGCTGGTGGTGATCAAGTGCGTGACGCCGCCGATTTGGGGGCATTCGCTGGCACTGTTTAGCCAGATTCAAACGGTTCTTGGTTCGCCGATTCTTGGTTCGTCTGTTGTTGGTGAATCAGATTTAACGTTCGACTCAAGTTCTTCATCTGCTGTGATCGATGGCAGATTCGAGTTTGTACCGACTGAACCTTTAGGGGAGGCCGAGCTTGTTGCCGAACACTCGTCCATGGGCGACCTGCTTTCCGAGTCATCGGCATCGGAATCGAGTCAGCTGGTCGATCGCCAAGCGCCCGAGCTTTCGGGGTGCAGTTGCGAGTGGTGTTTTGGTTATTGGTGAGCGGCGTGATGGCGAGCGTCTGTGTGATCGCGTTGCAGTTCGTTGGCTGCGTTCGACGGATTTTTGCTCATCGAGTGACCGAATACGACCACGAAGTCGAAGCAATGGTGGCGGCATTGGCGACACAGTTAAAGCTGCGACGTGTGCCGCAGGTGATCGTGTCCGATGTTCGCTTCGGCCCTGCAGTGATGGGCGTGTTTCGGCACTTGATTGTGTTGCCGAAATGTTTGGTGGACGCAGCGGATGACAGTCTCGTTGACGAGGAATTGCAAAAATCTGCACGAGCAGACGCTCGCGGACTTCAGCTTCTGCGTCCGATTTTGGCTCACGAGTTACTGCACATTCGCCGTGGCGATTTGTGGACCGGAGCCTTGCAGGCGATGGTTCAGTGTATGTGGTGGTTTCATCCGGTGGTGTGGATGGTGAATCGTGTTTTGTCTCGTGAGACAGAGCGGTGCTGTGATGAACAGGTTGTGGCGGAACTCGGCTGTTCGCCGCTGGAGTATGCTCAAAGTGTGTTTTCGGTCATTGAATGCAAACATCAATTGAAATCCGTCCCCGTTTTTCCGGGCATGAAGCCCGTGGAAATTACAACTCAAAGAATGGAGAGAATCATGTCGCTGAAGCAAGGAAGTCGAACGCGAATGTCGTGGTGGAGTGTGGTTGCCGTGTTGTTGTTTGCGGTGATGGTATTGCCCGGAGCGGTGACGGGGCAGGATGAAGTGCGAGAAGAATCGTCACCGACCTTCTTGGAAGAAGATTCGGCTGCTGCAGAAATTGCGGACACGGGCGGCGCGATTGCTCCGATTAGCCGAGTCGCTGATGCCGATAGTGAAGTGACTGCGGACACGGTGGTTGCGATTGTGAATGGGAGAGCGATTCTTGCGGATGAGCTCGTCGGTGCGATGCGGAAGACTCTCGAAGCGAATTCGCAGATACCTCAAGAGGAGCGTCAACTTATCTTGCGAAAACAAATTAGAAGCCGACTCAATCAATTCGTCGATCAGGAAGTGATTCTGCAGGCTTATGCCAATGCCGTATCCAAGGACAAGCAGCAGGTCATTGACCTCTCCTTGGAAGCTCAATTCCAGCAACTGATTTCGAAGATCAAACAGAATCGACGTGTCGAAACGGATGAGCAGCTGAACGGTCAACTTGCCGAAGAGGGACTATCGATTGGTTTGCTTCGCGAGAGTTTCGTTCGCCTACAGAAGGTGCAGGGCTACCTTTCCACGCTGATTGATCCCGCGACTCCTGTGGCGGAGCGGAGGGAAAGACAAGCGGAAGTCTTCAACGAATTACGTGCCAAAGCGGAAGTGGTGACGCTGTTTGATGACGACGAAACCGACTCCAGTGATTTGTCGCAGTCCGCGGTTTCTCAGGGCGAAGGGGCGGGACGGTCCAACGGCGTGCAATCCGAGACGGATCTCACGAGTACGCTCGAAAGCACACTCCATTACGTTGCCGATTCGCGTCAGTTGATGTCTGGCGACGGTATTGAAAGCGATGCGGGTATCACGGGCGAATTTACATTCGACGGCGTTCTGAATGGAATTATTGTCGAGGGGGCTGTGAAAGCGCCGGGAGCCTTTCCGTTGCCAAAACGATCCACTGAATTCCGTTTGCTGGATGCCATTGCACTGGCTGGTGGGGCAAAGGATTCTGCCGATGACCGTGTTGTGATCCGTCGACCGCGGGCAGGCGGCAGCATGGACGTGATTTTGGCGAGCCTGAAGGATACCAAGACGAATGCTGCCCATAACCCAGTCCTTAGGCCGGGCGACGTCGTCATGGTTGAGGAAGGCCATGGTCGTATTGCGGCGGTCGACATCGCACAAAGGATGCAGGAAAAACTGGATCAGAAAGTATCTCTGACGTTCGATGACACACCGCTCACTGAAGCCGTCCGGACCATCGCCACGACTTACGGTGTCAACATGATACTGGATAAACGTTCCATCGATATCGATGGCAAGTCAAAGAAACGGCACGTAACTTTGGAAGTCCGTGACGTTTCCCTACGAACGGCTCTTGGCCTGCTCTATGAACCACAGGATCTTGAGTTTGAAGTTCAGCGCGAGGTGATCCGCATCTTCAAAGCCGCCCCAGAATCGCCGCGTTTCGAAGTCCGTGTCCATCGCGTGGCCGAGCTTGTCGTGCCGAATGCCGAGGCCGTTCCGGATGCAGGTGACACCGAGCCACGGCAGCCAGAATTCGCTGAGTTAGTGGAACTCATTAAGACAACTGTCGAACCCGACACATGGAACGATCATGGAGGCCGAATCGCACCGAATGAAAAGTTGCTGAGCCTGGTGATTCGACAAACACGTGATGTGCATGATCAGATCGTGGATTTGTTGCGTCAGTTGCGTGAATCGCAGGATGTGCAGATTGCCACCGAATTTCGAATCATTCAGTTCAACACTCCCAACCAAATGCAGTGGCTGGACGACAACGTGACGTTTCAGAAGCGTGCCGGAAGTCACCCGTGGGCGCTGCTGCCCGTGAAAATTGATGGAGTAGAACACCTCGCACTGGAAGGACAAGGCAAGGCACTGTCGTCTCCGAAGATCACGACATTTGTCGGACAGGAAGCCAATCTGGATGTTGGGGGCGTGGGTGATTTCGACTTAAAGCTGATGTCGGCAGCCGTGCCATTGAAAGGTGACAAGCTGCTGAAACTGTCTTACGCGGCGTCTGCTCAATCTGTCGACCGCGGGCAACTGCAACAGGTCACACAAATTGTGGGTAATGGTCAGACGCTGTTGCTGGACGTCACGGATTCCACCAGTTCACAGTGGTCGCTTGGTTTTCCGGACCCACGGCTATCGAAGGCTCAGCAGGCCTAGGGCGCGGCAACCGAGCGAGAAAGAGCAAAGCTGGCTGAGAGAATCCGAGGTCGCATCATCGTGGCGATCACGCCGAAGATCGTTCGGCGGGAAGCAGAGGAAGAATTGATTCTGGGGACGCCGTAACGTGCCGTAGCTTGAGCAACCGGGCGTGCGTTCCCATGTCGTTGTTTGAAACGTTGCTGACTGAATCGTTTCGAAGTAGCCGTCACTGTCCCAGTGACGCCGAGCGCAGTGAAAGAGTGGTCGTTGACGTCGGACATGAATCGTACGCTGGACATTCCGACAATCAGGGCGGTTCGCCGTGTTTTGGTCGGTTGGGGGCGGCAATCTGCGGACGGCACTACTGGGACAGTGATGGCTACTTAACTTCCAGCACTTTGCGCCAGCGTTTGGGGACGGCTTCGAAGGCTCGCGCGTAGCTGTCTTCCAGCGGCAGCGTGACGTAGCGATCGGGCGTGATGAACAGTGGCATTTCGGGAAGCGGCTGGCCGACAGCCATCGGTTCGATCCAAGCAACTGACGGACGGATGGCTTGATAGGCGACGGCCGTGCGATTGCGATCGTCGGGAAAAGCGAAGGGCGATTTCGTGTCAATTTCGTGCCAGATGGCTCCATGAATTCCCTGCTGGTCGAGGTTGCCGGGAGGATAGGGATCGATGATCAGCAGATGGATGCCCTGTTCGAGAGCGTCGTAGGCTTTGTCAACAAACTGTTGCAGACGTTTTGTGCTGGATTTGTTGCCGGATGAAACGATTTCGATCCAAGCCACAACGGTGTCGTCGGATGTATGCCGAATTGTGACGCGGTTGCGGCGTTGAGCGTACAGGTCTTCTTCGTCGGCGACCTGCGACAGACTGACGCTGGGCGGTTCCTGAGCAATCGCCGTCCCGCCGGTTGATTCAGCTTTCTGACCGTGCATCCAGTCTACATCCGTTTCAAGTGTGACGACATCAGGCATGGACTTTCCGGCGACTTGTTCGGGGTCAGCGTAGAACGGTTCGGGCAGAATTCCGTTGTTCAGGCTGCGGGCGATTTCACTGATCAGGTGTGTGTGGAAACCATGAAATGATCCCGCGCTGACCTGCGTCCAGTCGTGTAATGGCATGGTGTTTCCTTTCTGGGCGAGAATAACTTGAGTCGATATGAGATCGAACGTCGGGGCGAGTTTCAGCGATCGCCTGCACGAATTGTAGCTGATCGGTGAGCGGCATGGCATGGAATTTTGCGGATCGATCGGGGCGGCGTTCTTTCTGAGGCGTTCGAACGGTAACATGCCACTCCATGGCTGTGCCTTCCACCGGCGAATTTTTTGTTGATTCTGAACGTGCCTGATTCTCTGACGACCATCAAACTTGACCGCCACCTCGACGTCGTCGACACGCTGCGCCGGTTTGAGGATTGTGCGCTGCTGATCTTGTTGGACAGTGCAGGGCCGGTGCGAGCACAGGATGCGCGGTATACGTTTTTGACGGCTGATCCGGTGGAGACCGTGCGGCTGGATCGGCCGGAATATGGCAGTGATCCGTTCGGCGTTGTCCGAGCTTGGCAGCGTCGCCTGCCGAAAGTCAGTGAGGATGGCGATGGCAATTTGCCGTCGTTTTGTGGAGGCATTGCGGGCATGATGTCGTATGAACTCGGCGGCGCGTTTGAGCGTGTGCCGGTTCCAGAGCGAGACGAATTTCAGACGCCGGCGTTGCTGGCAGGCTTGTACGACTGGTGCGTTGTCTGGGATCACATCGAAGCTTCCGTTCGGCTGTATGTGTTGAATCTGGATGATACGCCGACAGCCAACCAGCCACGGGTAGATTGGGTTCTGCAAAAGCTCAACAGCCGGGCGTACAATTCGGCTCGGCCAGCGCCGCAGCAATCTGAAGCGCCGAGTTCTGATTCGTCCCAGCATCCGTTACCCACGGCACCGAATGTGTATTCGGCGTTTTCGAAGGCAGAGTATCTGACGGCGGTCGAGCGGGTGATTGAGTACATCCGGGCGGGCGATATTTTTCAGGCGAATTTGTCGCAACAGTTGTCGGCAGCGTGGACTCGTTCTGCGGTCGACTTGTATGAGCACGTTCGGGTCAGCAATCCCGCGCCGTTTTGCGGCTTGTTGCAGGCCGACGATTTTGCTGTGGTGAGTGCTTCTCCAGAACGCTTTTTGAAGGTCGCTGGTGGTCGATTCGTGGAAACGCGTCCAATTAAAGGCACGCGCCGCCGTCATCGATCGCCTATTGCCGATCTTTATACGGGCGACGAATTATCCAGCAGCGAAAAAGACCGCGCGGAAAATGTGATGATCGTTGATCTGTTGCGGAACGATTTGTCGCGGGTGTGCCGTATCGGATCGGTGCAGGTGACGGGGTTGTGTGAGATTGAAGTGTTTCAGATGGTGCAGCATTTGGTGTCGACGATTGTTGGTGAACTGCGGCCGGACTGTGATGTGTGGGATCTGTGTGCTGCGACGGTTCCCGGCGGTTCGATCACTGGAGCCCCCAAAATTCGAGCCATGCAAATTATTTCGGAATTGGAACCTGCGGTGCGTGGTGCCTACTGCGGCAATTTGTTTGGTGTGGGGCCCAATGGCGACTTTGACAGCAGTATATTGATTCGGACGTTTACTCTGAAGAACGGCGTGCTGAAGTTTCCAGTGGGTGGTGGAATCGTGGCGGATTCTGATCCTCAAGACGAATACGCGGAGACTCTGCATAAAGCGGCCGGTCTGTTGCGGACGCTGCGTGCGGGCGAACTTACCTAATCGCTACAGTCCGCACGGGTTCCATTGTTGTCCCATTCCGATGTCCGTTTGGATTTCGCGAAAAAATGCCAGCGACTGTTGTGATGTCACGCCAAGCTGACGTGTCGATCCACCGATAACACTTCAGCGGGGATTCCACTAAATCGTGCCTGCTGCGCACGAATGGAATCCATTCTTGATGGTCGAGGATGCTTGGTTGCTGCTGCTTCCGCTGCTGGATCAACGATCGCTGAGCGAGCCATACAACGGACTGGACACATGGTGCTTCGGATAACACTTGCCACTCTTGCGACATGCATGTTCTTGGGCAACGCGAATGCGGGGCCGGGCTGGTATGGTTCTTATGATGAAGCGCGGCAGGCGTCTGAGCAACAAGGTGTGCCGTTACTGGTTCATTTCCACGCCAGTTATTGCGGGCCGTGTCGCCAGATGAATTCCGTCGTGTTTTCTCAGGCTGACATTCAGCACAAATTGCGAGACGGTATTGCGGCCGTGGAAATTGATATTGATCATCGCCGTGATCTGACAGAACAATTCGGCGTTCAGACCGTACCCTGCGATTTTATCGTGCTGCCAAGACAAGCTCCGGAATTGTTGAATGCTGGATTCAAATCCGCTGCGGCCTATCGAGATTTACTGCGCAACGTGGTGGCACGTGGAGCGCAGATTCCCAAGACAAAAATCGAAATTCCGATCATCGTTGACAAGGCTCCACTGGAACCTTCTGAGCCCGTGCTGGGACTGGAAGGATTTTGTCCGGTCGAATTGATCAAGAATCGGAAATGGATTGCTGGTCAGGGCCAGTTGACTGCAGAGGATCGTGGGATCGTCTATCGCTTCAGTTCAGCAACGGCTCAAGCGGAATTCAAACGCGATCCTCGCAAATTCACACCGCAGAATTTGGGCTGTGATCCTGTGACTCTGTACGTTGATCAGCAGGCGATTTCGGGGCAGATCAAATTCGGAGCATTCTTCGATAATCAGCTGTTTTTGTTTGAAACACCGGAAAACCGCACGACATTCAAAGACAATCCTCTGAAATATGGCCGCATCCGTCACGCCCTGAAGGTGGATGATCTGACATCACGTCGGATTCAGTAAAAGCGGCCACAGCAGCTGTCAAAGTCGCTCACAAAAGTGAATGGCTTCCGGTGGAATATCACACAACGATCGCGGAATTGGTCGACTTTGGTCCCGATTTGGTTTAAAAAATAGACATGACTGTCAAAAATGTGGAAATAGATCTGTAAGAGATCGATTGACACGGGAAACAGTTACGTTAATACTAGGTCGCAGGTGGGATTGTTTGGCATGACACATTCGTCAGCCAACGGTCCTCTCAAAATCTTCGCCAAATCTTCGGAGCACCAGTTGAGGTCGCTTCAATCGCTGACGAAGCCCCCCACAGGCATAATCGGTGCCTTAAATCCGGTTTCGGTTCCAGGACAAACACGTTCGGGCTGAATTGACTGGGGCCATTCCGTTAGCTTTGTTTGTACTTGGGATGTGACTGCCCGCCGTTTGTGTTGCTCTCTGATTTTGAGTGCAAGCGGTTTCGTTGGAAAATAATTCCAATTGGCACAAGTCCCATCAAGCCCGCTGAAATCTGGATAGGTTTCCAAATGGTTCCGGTGGTCTTCAAAAATCACAGCCTTGCCACATCAATCAATGGCCTCACTTACCAACTGTGCGCCATGCCAATGTCTTGAGGCCTGTTTTATTCAGATGTCGGGCAGATAGATCTCTTCGCAGATTCAGCCTCTGTGCCCGCTCAAAAATTCGTTACTGGAAATCAGGATTTCCTAATGCCAACAAGTAGTTCGAGTGCTGAGGATACGAAGCCGAAAGCACGCAGCAAAGCGACAGCCAAAGCTTCTCCGAAGAAGAAAAAAGCCACTCGCAAAAAGAAAGTCGAAGCCGCTCCTGAGTTATTCAGTGAAGACGACTTCGGCGATGGTGTCGACAATTCGGGCGACGAGAAGCCGAAGAAGAAAGCTGCCAAAAAGAAGGCCGCCCCTCGGACTCGCAAGAAAAAAGAAGCCGCTGACCTCAAGCCCATTCCTGTGTACGATGATTCGCCGGTCGACGATACGGCGTCTGTGATGGAAGAAGCCCGAGCGTCTCGCTTTCAGAACGAAGCTCCCGATATGTCAGACATCGGCGACTATTTTAGTGCCGGTGGAGACGACGAAAAGCCTGCTGGCGGTCGTGGTCGTGGGCGAGGAAATGGCCAGCGCGGCGAGGCGGTTGCGAACAGCGAAAGTGGCAACAGCGAAGGTGGTGCAAACGAAGGTCGCAGCAACGAAGAAGAAGGCGATCGTCCGCGTCGTCGCCGTCGCCGTCGCCGTCGTGGCGGTGCTGAGGGCCGCAATGAAGGCACCGCGAATGCCTCTGGTGGTCAAGGAAACAACAACAGCGGCAATTCGAGCAACAGCAATTCTAATAGTGGCGGAAATTCAGGCGGCAACAACCGTGGTCGCGGACGTGGTCGGCAACAGCAGCAGTCTGGTGATCGCGGTGGCCGACAGCCCAGCGGTAGTGCCGGACGTGGGCCAGATCGCGGTGGTCGCGGTCGCGGTGGTCAGGATCGTGACCGTGGACGTGGTCAAGCGGCGCGGCGTGGTCGCACAGTTCAGACGACCACTGAACCGATCGAAGGTCCATTCGAAGGCGTGCTGGAAATGCATCCGAAAGGATACGGTTTCCTGCGTGACCCGCAGAAAAATTACGCGGCAGAAGATTCCAACCCGTTCGTTTCCAGTTCCGTGGTCGAAAAATATCGACTGCGCGAAGGCGTGTTGGTCAAAGGAGAAGTCGGGGCTGGTACTCGAAATCAGGGGCCACGCCTGCAGGATGTGGAGCTGATCGACGGTTATACTCTGGAAGAGTATGAGAAGATCAAGCACTTCGACGAGCTGACGCCGATCAATCCGCACGAGCAGATCAAACTGGAAATTGGCAAGTCACCAGTCACGATGCGAGTGATGGACCTGTTGTGTCCTATTGGCAAGGGCCAGCGAGCTCTGCTGGTTGCTCCGCCGCGAACTGGCAAGACGATGCTGCTGCAGGACATCGCGAATTCCGTTACTGAGAATCATCCTGAGATTCATCTGATGGTGCTGCTGATCGATGAGCGTCCGGAAGAAGTCACGGAGATGAGTCGCAGCGTCAAAGGCGAAGTCATCGCTTCGTCGCTGGACCATGATGTGGAAAGCCATGTCCGCATTGCGGAACTGATTATTGAGCGTGGCAAGCGACTGGCGGAAGAAGGGCAAGACGTCTTCATTCTGCTGGACAGTATCACGCGTCTTGCTCGAGCCTACAACAAGTACGTCAATCCTTCGGGGCGAACGGGTCGCGGCGGACTGGATATTCGAGCATTGGATATTCCCAAGAAGCTGTTTGGTTCGGCTCGACTGTTTGATGAAGGCGGGTCATTGACCGTCTGCGGAACAGCTCTGATTGATACCAATAACGGCATGGACGAAGCCATCTTCCAAGAGTTCAAGGGAACCGGGAACATGGAAATGATGTTAAGCCGTGACTTGGCCGATCGACGCATCTGGCCGTCCATCGACATCACTCGATCCGGCACGCGTCGCGAAGAAAAGATCTTGGACCCTGAAAGCCTAGAGGGGATCACGATGTTACGACGAAGTCTGATCAGTTTGACGCCGGTCGATGCGATGGAGCAGTTGACTCGCACGCTGGATAAGTTCGACACCAACAAAGAGTTCCTGTCGCGAATTAAGGCCATTCTGTAACGGCCTGCAATTCGGGAAACGATTCCTCAGTCGACCAGTTCCCAAAATTCGTCTTCCGCGCTCTGGTGCTCCTGTGGTGGTTTTGCTGCGGTTGGTTTTCCGGGTGCTGGCCGTTTTCGCTTGGACTTTGCGGCGGCTTTCTTTTTTGTCCGTAGTTTAGCGGTGGGTGTGCCGCAGTCGCGACATTTGATGTTCGATGTCAGAGTCGCACCGCAGGCATTGCACAGCCGGACGGGTTGTTCCAGACCAAGGTCATCATCTTGAAATTCGGCCAAACCTTCCGTGACCGCTTCCCACTCGGCACTCAATGATCGCTCTGGTACCGCATGCACGACGGGAACGTCACCGCTGGACTCTGTTGTTTCGGCACTGGGATTTCGTTTTTGGCCAGTGTGTTTTGGGGCGACGGCTTCCTGCAACTGGGCGCTGATGTTTTCCTGTCGGAAAATTTCGACTTCCGCCGAAATACCGCTCTTGAGTTCTCGAGCGGCCACATGCACGCGCGCCTGATGGTCGTAGCTGATTGTGACTTCGACTTCGCTGCCTTCGGGAAGGTCGGTTGGCAAATCAGAGATCAGGCAATCTCCCAGCACAGTGTGCGGTTTGCCCGGACCAGCGCCGCTTTCGCAGATTCGGACGTGGACTTTTGTCTGATGGTCCACCACGGTTCCGAAGACATGAGTTTTGGAAGCGGGCAGCGGCGTGTTGGGCGGAATCAGATAGTGAGGCACGCGTTTGCCGGTTTCAGTGTCGCGAATCAAAATCCCCAGTCCGCGAGCATTGACACTTTGTTGCTTGATATCGGCCAGTCGCGACGACGCCTGCGTGTCGAATACGGTTCGAGTGTACTGTTGATTCGACAACAGCATGCCTGCATAGTACGCCGCTCCATGAGCGATCGACTGGTCTGGTGACAACGACGAATTCAGTGTGCGGCCACTGAGTTTTTTTAGGCTTTCGCGCACCATCGGCATCCGCGACGATCCACCGGTGGTGAGGACTTCGTTGACATGTGCCCACCCGAATCCATTGTTGGCCAAGATGCGTTTTGTGATCGCATTGCTGCGATTCAGCAGCTGCTTGCTGAGGTGTTGGAATTCTTCCTGTTCGATCTGATAAGTCCGTCGATTGCCGCCATGCTGCACAGTCACGGCAGCGCGCGGGCGAACAGACAGGCTGCGCTTTGCCTGCTCTGCTTCGAGTGCCAGAAACTGATGGCTTTCCGGATCTTCGCGAGGGTCTTCTTTGAAGTCCCGAACGAATTTTTCGGCGGCCATGTCGACCAGCACTTGAGTCCAGTCGAGGCCACCGAGTTCGAGGTCTCCGTCCGATGCCACGACGCGGACTTCGTTGCTGGCATAGTTGACGATCGCGAGGTCCAGCGTACCGCCTCCAAGATCATACACCAGCAGTTGCTGATCGATCGCCAGTTCGGTGAAGGCAAGCCCTTCGTTTCCCAGTACATGGCACAGCGCGGCGGCGACGGGTTCGTTGATGACTTCAACTTTTTCCAGCCCGGCCGCATGTCCGGCTGTGATAGTGGCATGCCGTTGGGCATCGCTGAATTGCGCAGGGACAGTCACGACGGCTTCGGTGATTTCGCCGATTTGTTCTTGGGCGGCTGAGATCAGTTTTCGCAGGATTAAGCTCGAAACATGTTCTGGCGAATATTTGACGCCAGCCATGTTCCAGAATTTTTGCGGATTGCCCATGTGCCGTTTTGCGTTTTGCACCACACGGTCTGGTCGTGCGATTGCGTTCCGCAGAGCTTCTGTGCCAACGATCGCGTCGTCTTGATCAAAGAAGACGACGGAGGGTGTCGATAATTCGCCTTCCTGATTGGGGATTGTCACGGGGTGGCCGTGTTCGTTTAGCCACGCAATGCAGGAATATGTTGTGCCAAGGTCAATTCCGACCGCCTGAGTATTCTTCATCAACTAACTTTCATGCGGAAAGACCGTGTGGCCCGCCCCGGCTGTCTCTCGGAATCGCTCCGTTGTGTGTATAAAGTCATCGGCACTGTTGGAGACTTTCACGGCACCACTCTACCAAGTGCAGGCTGGGACAACTACGAGAAATTCGCGGATGTTTCGTGCGAATCGGCTAAGCTGAACGTCCCGCATTCGAGATACATAACGTCGAATCGACGTGAAGATCCAGACGGAATCGGGAAAATCGATTGAGAGCTATCATGCGTGTTCATCGTTGCAAAACTTTACTTCTGGCATTTTTTTGGGTTGTTTCATCTGCCGTCGTTGCGGACGAGCCTGCGGAGCGATTGCGGGCCGGAAAGACTTTGGTCGATGCTCTGGCGCAACGCCGCAGTTTGAATTCCACCGGGCAGTCGTTGCGGCAATTGGTGGCTGATCTGCAGAGTAACACGGGGATCGCCATCTGTTTGGATCGACGGACGAATCCATCCGCAATCATCGAAGTGGCAACACCGTACGCGACGACGAAGACGATCTTGGAGGCTGTGGCGAGCACACAATCGGCAACGGCAGTGTCGTTCGCCGATCAGTATGCGATGATTGGTCCCGCACAGGCGACGAGTCGCTTGCGAACGCTGACGGAACTGCGTCGACAGGATGTGCAGGTGTTGCGTCGCGAGATGAATTCGGAGACATATCGCAGGTTGGTTGAGACACGCAATGTGTCGTGGGAGCAACTTACGGAGCCTCGGCAATTGCTGATCGATAACGCTGCACAGGCGGCGATCGAAATCAAAAATCCGCAAATGATTCCGCATGACTTGTGGGCGGCTGCCGAGTTGCCAACGATGGCATTCTCGGATCTTGCCACGCTGGTGCTGAACCAGTTCGACCTGACGTTCGAAATTTCTGGGGAAGGTCTGCTGACCATCGTGACTGTGCCGGGTGATGTTGGGATTGAGCAACGACATCGCGTGGCAGCGAGGGATCAGGAACAGGTCCTGTTGCGTTGGCAGGCTGCGTTTCCGGATTTAGATTT
>JBDNHJ010000156.1:0-40987 GCA_041688835.1 Fuerstiella sp. | reverse complement strand
CGACAGAGCACGTGAAACCTGCGCCGTTGGAATGCAGCGGCCCCAAATTTCGACGCGATCACGACCACGAAACACGGCCCAGAGATTCAAAATGGTGATGGCAAACACAACGGTCTTCACACCGCCACCTGTTGAACCGGGAGCGGCACCCACGAACATTAGAAAAATGGCCAGCAGCTTTGTCGCCGGATTCATCGCTTCATGATCCACGGTATTGAATCCAGCCGTGCGAAAGGTGACCGACTGGAACCACGCATCAGCAACGCGTTGACTGGTGGAACTACCGGGTGGAGCCTCAAAGGATTCCAAAGCAAACCAAGCCACAGATCCTCCAAGCAACAGCACAACAGTCGACCACAGCACCAGTTTTGTATGCACGCTGTAATGCGTCTTTCGTCCCATATTTCGAAATAAAGGCGACATCGCAGACCGATGAAATCGATGACGAAATCCGGACCACAAGTTTTGGATCACCGGAAAGCCTAGGCCACCCAGAATGATAAGCCATGTCAATGGGCCCCAGACTTGCCAGCGGCTGCCCATTCCCAAAAAACCATCATCATTCAACGAAAAACCGGCATTGCAAAACGCACTCACAGCATGAAACGTCGCCTGCCACAGGCGTTCAGAAAGCGGACGGTCCGGCCACAGCCCGATCAGGCTGACCGCACCGACCGCTTCGACAAAAAACGTAAACAACAAGATGGTCACCAACAGGTTTCGTAATCCATGGACGGATTTAGAATCCAGCATATCACGCAACGTCCGCGCTTCTCGAAACTGCAAGCCGTGCCGTCCGCTTAGCACAGCCAGAAATGCGCCGAAGGTCAAAATGCCGAGGCCACCAATTTGAAACAATCCCAAGATCACAGCGTGACCGATCGGGCTCCAGTAGCTGCCCGTGGGCTCAACGATCAGCCCCGTCACACAACTGGCACTGGTCGCTGTGAACAACGCCACATTCCAATCGGCCGATCCGGCATAGGCTCCATCAGCGTCTGCAGCACGGCAAACGGGCAACTTTAACAGCAAAGTGCCAACAGTGATCACGACCAGAAACGACCCCACCAACAACACGGCCGAATTATGAGCCCGCGTCGCTAGCAACCGACAACCGTTCAGCACACGTGCGACGGCGGAACCGGCGAGCACGGTTTCTGTCCAGACCACGCCGCTGGCTTCTGTCAGTTGCCCGCCATATTGCAGAACACCAAAGCCAGCCAACCAGACCAGCGGCAGAGTCAAATTCGCGTCCCACAGGCTGCTCAAGAATCGTCGACGAGAAACAATCAGTCCAAACCGAACGGCGCGCGAAACGGCGATCAGCCCCATCACCAACAGCACTCCCCAGCCGAGCTCTCGCACGCGCTGATCCGAAACATCGACGAACCCCGCATGCACCAGCAAAGACACCACGCCAACAATCAGCGCCAGCAGTTCCGCCAGTCGCAAACGGTCCAGTGTCTTGGTCCAGCGGTTGTTGCCGAATCGACTCAGCAATGTGGAATTGTCAGGCTGTACCAGCATCTTCGGGATCGAATGGCCGTGGGTCAGAAAAAGTGAGAGTCTAACTCAAATTCACATTCCAGTGACAGCGGCAACCAGAATTCACCTAGGACAACTTGATTTCAGGCCTGCAAAACGCCAAAGGCACTTGGCCAAGTCTGGGAACGGTGCTGCATCAATGACGTCTATGAGTCCTTCCCACACAACGCCTTGATTCTCAACGCCGCGAAAGTCGCCGCTTCACCAGCGGACCGACGACGAAAACAGGCCCTCAAGGGTAAAATCGTCCAAACCATTGCCTCTGAATTCCAGCAGTCATCGAATCCGTCTGATGCAGATTATTTTTCAGTGTCCCGCTTGCGAAAAACGAAACCTTTCGCACCCGCAGCCATCGTCGGCCGCCATCGGCTGTGATCATTGTGACTGGTCGCGAGACGCCGGCGCGGTGGATTTTGAAGGTGATTATTGTCGACGTTGCCGAGTTTGTGGTTGTGAGGATTTGTGGCGTCAGAAAGACTTTCCACCGGCGTTGGGATTGGCATTTGTGGGGGCAGGCGGCTTGTTAAGCACAATCGCTTGGGCGTGGCACGAACCCATTTGGGCTTTGGGCATCCTGATGGCGTTCGCGCTGGTGGACCTGCTGCTGTATACTTTTATGAGTGACATGTTGGTGTGCTATCGCTGTCGCGCTCGGCACCGGAAGACGGATTTGGACGACAACCACATCCCGTTCAACCTCGAACTCAACGAACGCTACATTCAAATGAAAAAACGACAGGACGAAGCAGAGCGGAGCTCTGAACGAAGCCACGAATAATGCCACCGGCAGAAGATCCGCTCACAGGTGATTGTCAAACGGGGAAGGGTGGCCGGGGTTGAAGCGAGGTACGAGTGAAACCCCGGGGCTTCCTTCGCAAGCTCAATCCAGCCCCAGCCCCAGCCACACAACAACGATAGATCAAATTTGATGAGCGCACCCATCCGCTGAGCTGACAGGCCCCTTGGTTCTTTCCGACCGCTCAGTTGATTAGACTACGACACAGCGGCCACAGCCGGTCGCTGCGAAGCACTGCTGACCTTGATTTTTTCATGAACGGAGTATCAGAACGTTGGAGGATCGCGGCCGACAACTTGTCGAAGATCTAGCGGATGCGTTAGAGGGTGAAATTCGCGCCGACGATGTGATCCGGGCACTGTACGCCACCGACGCCAGCCTGTACGAAATCAAACCCTTGGCCGTTGCGTTTCCACGTTCTTCTGCCGATGTGGCTCTGCTGGCAACCTACGCCTCGTCGAATGATCTGCCGTTAATCCCGCGCGGGTCCGGCACTGGCTTGGCTGGCGGATGTCTGGGGGCGGGAATCGTTGTCGATTTTTCGAGGCATATGAATCGCCTGATCAGTGTCGATGGCGAGTTTGTGCGAGTGCAGCCGGGGATCACTCGGGCAAAAATGAATGCGGAACTCCGGCAGCACGGTCGGTATTTCGCTCCCGACCCGTCCAGTTCCGACATCACCACAGTCGGCGGAATGGTGGGCGTTGACGCGGCAGGATCGCATGCCTTTCGGGTCGGATCAACACGCGACCATGTGCAAAGTCTGCAATGCGTTTTTATGGGCGGCCAAACGCTGGAACTCGGACGCGAACCGACGGGGCGCGCATTCGCAATTCGACAACCGGTCGCGGGTGTGCCCGCAGAACCATTCGGCAAACGCAGCGATATTTTGCCTCCTGTCCGCAACGAAACACTACCGCTGACATCGCTGACTCCGGCCACTCGCAAAGCCGATCTGATCGAACGGCTGTCCGCACTGCTGGCGGAAGACGCAGACACAATTCGTCAGCATCAGCCCATGCTGCTGCGGAATTCTAGTGGGTATATGCTGCGTGGCGTTTTGCAACGCCAAACCATCGACCTGCCCAGAATGATCGTGGGATCAGAAGGCACACTTGTGCTGGTCACCGAAGTGACATTGCATACGCTGCCGCTGCCAGAACATCGCGGCATGATGGTGATCATGTTTGCCAGCATGAGCACAGCGTTGCAGGCCATGCAGTTGTTACTGATCATGGAACCCAGTGCCTGTGACCTGCTTGATCGGCGTTTGCTAAGCCTCGGTCGAGACGCAGATAATCGATTCGACGACGTGGTTCACCCGAACGCAGAAGCGGGTCTGTTTATCGAATTCAACGGCATAAGCTCAGAAGACATCCAGCGACGCATGGCCAACGCCAGAATCTTGATTCAGTCGTCTGACTTTCAACATGCGATCACCCGGACCACCGTCGAACTCGAAGATGTCGAATTCCTGTGGACGCTGCCCAGTCGCGTTGTCTCATTGCTAGCAAACCTGAAAGGCGAATCTCGACCGTTACCATTCGTCGAAGATATCGCCGTGCCTCCGGAACGAATTTCCGAATTCCTGACTCTGGCCCAACGCACCTTTCAAAAGCATGAAGTCACCGCCACGTTGTACGCGCACGCGGCGTCTGGTCAACTGCATCTGCGCCCCATGCTGCCCGCTCCCACACCAGGGCATTCTGAAATCATCGAAGCGATCGCCCGCGACCTGTATCGCCACGTCAAATCCGTAGGCGGCACAATCAGCGGAGAACACGGCGACGGACTCGCGCGAACCGCGTTCATTCGATCACAATACGGCCCGCTGTACCGCACGTTTCAGCAGATTAAAGACATCTTCGATCCGCAGCAGCTGTTGAATCCGGACAAGATTATCAGCAACGATGGGCAGCTAACAGTACGGCACCTTCGCAATCCAGTCATCCACAACCCCGATGTTGCGAGCAGCTCACAGGCCAACCTACTGCCCGTCCTGAATCTGAACTGGGACAACCAGCAGGCCATGGACGTCGCGGCGCACTGCAATGGATGTGGCACCTGCCGGTCTGTCGAGGGCAGTCTCAGAATGTGTCCGTTTTATCACGAAGATCAGATCGAAGAACACAGCCCCCGAGCCAAAGCGAACCTAATTCGTCGGCTGCTAAGCGGATCGGAAGCCGCCGAAGCGATTCATTCTCCAGCCTTCGATCGCGTGGCGGACAGCTGTTTCAACTGCAAGCAATGCGAACAGGAATGCCCGTCCGGCGTCGATATTCCTCATTTGATGCTCGAACTCCGTTCGCAGCGCGTCGCGGTCAATGGGCTCAGCAAAGCAGACTGGCTATTATCACGATTCCACACCTACGCAAAGTTCGCAGCGCGTTTCCGAATCATGGCCAATCGCCTGATGCGTTACGGCGTCTTCCGCAACATTTTGCAAAAGGCAGTCGGCATCGCAGAAAAACGCAGGCTGCCAAGATTCGCCAACCGCGCCTTCATGAAATCGGCACGTGTGCTCAGCGAGCACAACAGCGTCGCCCCGAACTCGCCCACTCCGACCGTGGTCTACTTTGTCGACTACTTTGCCAACCATCACGACCCTGACCTCGCCGAAGCATTTGTTCGAATTCTGCAGCACAACGGTTATCGAGTTTACATTCCGCGTGAACAAACGGTGTCTGGTATGGCCATGATCGCTGTTGGCGATCTGGAAGCGGCTCGGGAAGTCGCAGACGCCAACATCACAGAACTCAGCGAAGCCGCACGTGATGGATATCCGATCGTGTGTACTGAACCATCAGCCGCACTGTGCCTAAAGCATGAGTACCCCAAAATCTCAAAACACCCGGACACAGAGTTTGTTGCCAGCCAAACATTCGATGCCGGAACGTTCCTGTGGAATCTTCATCAGCGGGACAAGCTCAAGACAGACTTCGAACCACTGAATGTTTCCGTCGCCTACCACACACCCTGTCACGTTAAGGCTTTGGGAACCGAAACAGGGCTGTGCAACCTGTTGTCACTAATCCCCGGTGTGGACGTAGTACAAATTGAAAAAGGCTGCAGCGGAATGGCGGGAACCTTCGGCCTCGCCGCAGAACACTTCGAACAATCGCTGTCGATTGGTGCTGAGCTGATTCAGGAAATGCGGAAAACACACGTTAACGCGGGAGTCACCGACTGCAGCAGTTGCCGGATGCAGATGGAGCAGGCCGCCACAATTCCGACCGTCCATCCGCTGAAGCTAATGGCACTGGCCTATGGCTTGATGCCGGAACTCGCAGCCTCACTGAAGTCTCGACCGTTTGGGAGCGTGATGTCATGAACATCGAAGTCCGACTGTTCGCTGCCGCCAAAGACGCCGCCGGAAACGCTATGGTGTCGTTGACCGTGCCCGAACACACAACAGTGGCGGAATTGCGGCAACACCTTGTCGCCGCCGCACCGGCATTGGCCACAATGCAGCAGACGCTGTTTGTGGCGGTGAACAACCAGTACGCGAACGCAGACGACGTCATCCGGGCAACAGATGAAATCGCCTGTTTCCCACCAGTCAGCGGTGGCTGAAACCACTCCGGTGAGTTCACGTGTCACGTACTATTGCGGAATCGGCTTACCAGCTGCGATGAGCTGCCGATGGTTTTCCAGCGTCGGCTTGTACTTCTCGGGTGCCTTCTCAGCCGCTGTCGTGATCCACTGCAATGCAGATTTGAAGTCGCCTTTGGAAGCATAGGCAGCCGCAAGTGTGTCGAGCGTATTCCAGTTCGAATACTGAGTCATTTCACAGGCTCGGGTGGCTTCTTTGACGGCTTCTTCAGGGTTGCGAATATTAGCGTCGTCCGCTGTGGCCAGAATCCACGCGAGGTCATTGACTGGCTTGTAATCTGTGGCATCGATTGCCATCGCCTGCTTCACGTCCGCAATCGCTTCGTTGAACATATTTAACCTGCGATACGCGAACGAGCGGTTTCCATAGGCGTCCGTATAATTTTGGTAGATCTCAATCGCCGCAGTCAGGTCAGTCACAGCGGCTTGATACTCACCTTTGCGAGAATGAATGACACCGCGATTGTTCAGAGCCTCGGGGTATTCTTTGTGTAAGCTGAGCGCCGCATCAAGATCTCGCTTGGCGTTGTCCAGTTCGTCCTGCGCGATAAAGCACAACGCTCGGTTGTTCATGGCCACAAAATGTTTGGGGTCCAGTGTCACTGCGACATTCAGGTCACTGATTGCCCGAGCGTAGTCGCCCTTCAAGTAATAGGCTTGACCGCGATTGTTCAGCACACCCGCATTGTTCTTTTTCAGCTTCAGGCTTTGCGTAAAGTCGGCGATCGCTTTGTCGTAATCGCGGTGAGCCACGTAAGAGATGCCGCGCAGGTGATAGTTTTCAGGCGATGGCGCTGAGTCCACCTGATTCGTCATTTCAGAAATCGCGGAATCAAACGGAACCACGTCCTTTTCCCACAACCAGCCGCGCTTGTCGTTGATCCACAACCACTCTCCATTAGTCAGAGAAACAGTGAATGTCTCCCCCAAATAGGCTTTCCACACCGTTGCCTCAGGCGTCTTCAACAACGCTCCCGGAACCGTGACGATGACTTTGGTTCCAATTCGCGGATCGGGCTTTGAATCGATCGGGGCTGCTTCCGAATCCGGTGTCACAGCCTGTTCGGTTGCCTGTTTTGTTGCCTGAGCGACTGGTGCTGCCTGTGCTTCGAAACAAGCAACAGCGGACAGCAAAAGCGCAGTCAACATGGCGGGGCGGATTGAAGTGAGCATATGTGCAACGTCCTGACGAATCGAAAGTGATGTGGCGGGTGAGTGTAGCGATCTTAGCAACCGGTTTGGAATGCCATTTCGCTCATTCGCCCCTGCTGAAGGATGCATTCCGACATCACACCGGAAAACTGCTAAGACACGTGCTCTGGGGGCACCAGCCGGGGTGGGCGATCTGCGGAGAATGTGCGGCATTGAATGCCGCCCAACGGCTTTGAGTCTTCCGCTACCTCAATTCGCTTGCTCTAACATCACCAAAAAGCTGCCAACGAAAAAAGCACAAGCTCAGATGTGAGCAGCAGCGATGCTGCCGTTCAAATCTCAAGCTTGTGCTCACCAGGTCACATTGTATTGATCACGGTTCCGCATCGCTGCGGCAAACTCAGGCTGAGCTTAGTGGCCGTGCGTTAGTATCCCTGAATATCGGAGACTGGCTGAATCGACAGCAGCCGAACAGTCGGTCGATGCTGATCGATCATCAACGGATGCGGTGTCTGCACCGTCGTTACATTACCAGCCGCATCGCGAGCCAGAAGTCGATAGTAAACGGTATTCGGCATGCCGGGTTGAAGTTCCATCTCGTAGCCACCTTGATCGGGCTGCCAGTCGAAGACTGGCGTCCATGGTCCAGACGCACTAATCGCATACTCCAGTCGCACAGGTGCCGCTGATGGATGAGAATCTGTGGTGTGCCATTTCAATTGAATCCAACCTCGGCCTTCAGCCACGATCTCGGGTTGACGAAAGTTCGCCACAGGTGGAGTTTGATCCACCGTGACCACGATTGAAGGCAGGTCTCCGGGCTGTGGTGGAGGATCAGCGAAACCTAAACCGTTCCGAACACGCACTGCGAAGCCGAACGTTCCTTCGCCACGTGTATCCACCTGAAACGGACTTCGCAGGTCGACATCATCACCATAGCTGAACCAATTCTGTCCGTTGTTCTCTGTCACGAACAACTTAACGGTACTAACGCCAGATGGACCAACATCCTGCACTTCGTAATTGATGTCGAACACGCGGTTGTTCACGATCTGGCCGCTGGCACTGATCGCGCTCCCATTGGTCCCAGCCGCAGTTCGGGCACTTCTCACTTCAGGAGTGTAACTGGCCGATGAATAGCGACCATAGTTCACCTGATGCTGTTGCTGTGGCGACATCGCCGGCCCAGGCGGTTGTGTCTGAGTCGGTTGCGGCCCAGCGATTGGTTGCTGAAACTGATTTTGACCAGTTGGGGCCTGATTTTGCTGAGGCGGTGCCACTGCCGCATAGTAGGGGTCAGTCGCTGGCGGCTGATAACTCTGCGGCTGTTGACGTGTCCTCGCAAACGGAGTTGATCCTAGCGTGTAATTCGGCTGTTCAGCGGGCACCATTAGGCTACTGGGACCGCCTTGCAGGTTGCTCAAACTCTGATGACTGCGAGACGCGAGCACGATCTGACCAGATCCATTACCGCGATTTCCAGCAAGGTCCGTAATCATTCCGCGGATCGAAACAGAGTTGCCCGGTTGAGATCGAATGGTGGCTTGACCAGCCGCATCCGATTTTGTTTCGACACGCATCCAGCGTCCGTCAGAACCTTCCGCATACTCCAGACGCAAAGATTCGGGAGCAACCTGTGGTTCGCTGCACGTCCAAGACACGGTCACTTCTCCCGGTGACGCTTCGGCCAGCTGGAAGTTCAGTGTCGGTGGCGTCTGGTCGACAACCACCACCAGTTCTGGTTCGACAGGTCCGGGGCCACCGACAACTTCACCGCTGGCATTCGTCATGCGAACAGCGAACGCATACTTCCCGTCGGACGGTGCCGTGAATTCAAACCCACCGGCCTTCGCGTCAACGCGCTGCCGCACTTCCAGATTGCCACCGTCTTTACCGGTGAACAAAATCGCTGTTCCCGCGTTCTCGCTATTGGACGCCTCGACAGCGAACGGAATTCGAAAACTGGGAGTATTCGTTGTGAGTGGATCTGCGGCAGATGCCGCATAGGAGGCACTGAACATGGCCAATGCGGCGATCCCGTGAGTCACTCGCTTGAAACGCATCATCAATCTCATACCACCATTCCTTTGTGCGGCAGACGAATGCCGTATGGTGCCAGTCGTGGCTCCACGGAATCGGTATCGGTGACTCAGATTGCAACTCTTGATGGGAATGAAGCGTTCGTAGGGGTTAACACGGTCCTGCAGCGTAGAAGCTTCCCGAACCCCCTGAATTGACAATCACTCGGCAGAATCCGCCGGTTTAAGCATCGTCGTCACTGTCGTCGGTGGTGCCTTCGCCCAGCACCGTGACGTTGGGATCGTCCCGCATGAATTCGGCCACTTCGGGATCCAGATCCTGCACGATCGCATATTTGCCTTCGGACCATCGATACAAATCAATCTGTCGACAGCGAGGACTGCAAAACGGAAACTGCGACTGACTGATCGGAGTCCCCTGCATTTGTTGATCGCACACAGGGCAGCAATGAGGTTTGATCATGAGAAATCTTCAGAACGCTAACATGGAATAAGGACTAAGGCAGGGCGTCGTCGAACTACACTGGGGCCACGTCAACACTCACGGAGAGTTGAGGGTCGCCGCCACCAAGAAACACGCCTTTAATCGGAACAACGTCACTGTAGTCTCGCCCCACCGCGATTGGAATATGATCGCCATCGGCCACACAGTTGTTGGTTGGATCAAAGTCGACCCAACCCAGGTTGCTGCCGCAATAGACAGACAGCCAAGCGTGAGATTCATCAGCACCCACCAGTCGCGGGCTGCCTACCGGAGGATGTGTCCGCAGATATCCACTGACGTATCGGGCCGGCAAGCCGACGGATCGCAGGCAAGCCACGGCAACATGAGCGAAGTCCTGACAAACGCCGTGTCGTCCGTCAAATGCTGTTCGCGTGGGTGTGTCGACCTGAGTCGCGTCTTTGTCGTATTTGAATTCGGTGAAAATCAAATTTGTCAGTTCGCTGGCCGCCTGCAGTATCGGTTTCGCATCTGTCATGCATCGCTTAGCGAAGTCCGCGAATACAGGCTGGCGCAAAATTCGTGGCGAATCGAACAGAAACAGTGACACATTCAGCCAGTCTGGATCCGTGCGGTCTGCAATCCCATTCGTAACCTCTCGACAGCTCAGACAATCGCTTAGCGCAGGCAACGGACGTGGTGTCACCGACACATGACTAACAGCCTTGACCGTCAGCTTCGAATGATTTTGCTCAAGCGAAAACCGCGTGATCACGTTCCGAAACATGTCCTCACGCGTCACCGATTTCGGTGGCGTTGGATGAATCAGCAGTTGATGTCGACTGACCTGCAGTTGATCCGTCACACGCGGCGTCAGTGTCACCATGTTGTGACAAACACTGACTGGTGTCGAATAGCGATAGGTCGTCGAATGTGTGATTTTGAAATTCATAATGCGGACTCTTCCGCCAGTTCGTGGTATTTCTCACTGGCCGCTGCCGACGAACCAAAGTGACGCGGCAAACCCGCATGAATCAAAAATCGGCTCGACACCGCATCGGATAACATTGGCAATTGCTGTTCCAGATTCCCCAACAGCTTATTCAGCTGTGGTCGCTTTCCGGTCGAATCCAATTGGCCTAAAGCGTAGATATCAATCAGGCGAATTTCAGACATCATCGAAAGGGCCAGTTTTTGTTCAGGATTCAATAAAGCGCGGCTGTCTTTGCCGGGCATCGCATCCAAGTGTTCATTGATGAGCGACAACTGATATAAAATCGATCGAGGATTCGTGGTGTCAGTGACCAACAGGTCCAGCACAACGGGGATCTGAAATGTGGACAAATAACGATTGCGATAAGTGATCAGGCTACTCGTGACTGTCAGTAGAGACTCCAAGGTCTCGACGTCATCGCTGCGGTGTTTGCAAAAGAAATTTTGCAACAAAACGACCGTTTGCCAGCAGCGTTCGATCCGTCGGCCGAGATCCAGAAAACGCCACCCCAGAGTTCGCGTCATGCCTTCGCTGACAAGGCCGGTAAAGCTGGACAATGACGCCAATGTTTCCTCCAGCAGCGCCAATGCGTCGACCGAAGAAGGATCACGCCCAGCAGCGGCCAAAAACAGACTGTTCATCCGATCAGCCGCCCGCCACATGTCTCGGGGAATGCGATCGCGAACCCGAATCGCAGTCCGCACAGATTCGTTCACACAGGATCGCAGCGACATTCCTCGCTGAGTATCCAACATGGCAGGCATCAACGTACTGATCACATCGGACACCGTCCGACTCAGTTCCGGCACAACATGGTCCGGATCGATCTGACCATGATGAGCAAGAACTCGCAGAAGCGGGGTGTTTTCTGGGCCATCGGCTTCTTCAGACTCGAGGCTATTGAACAACGCCTGCAACAATCGCGATGTTTGCTCGGCACGTTCGACGTAGCGGCCCAGCCAGAAAAAATTGTCCGCCACGCGACTTGGTAATTCCGATCCGCTGCGCCGCGGTTCAATCATTGTCGTCGAAGATTCCAGCAACGTCACGTGCTCGGATTGATCTTCGGTCAGAACCCAGACATCTTGGCTGCGTTCGCCGTCCCTCATCGTGAAATTCAGACTGTCGGAATCGGTCGACACTCGCGCCAATCCCCCCGGCAACGTTGTGAACCCGGAATCGTTCGAAACCAAAAAGGTCCGCAACCCAACATACCACGGCTCAAGGCCTTGGTCGGTTAAAACCGGTGTCGTCGAGCGCGCCAACAATTCCTGACCGACGTACAATTCTGGTTTCGCTTTGATTTTGGCCGTCAATTCTTGACGCTGTTTTTCGGACAACGCGTGCCCCACAAGCGGCGGGTCGTCTGCCATACGAAACGCAGACCGGATTTGCATGCGATGCAAATTCTGAAGCACATAGTCTCGCGGCCGTGCATCTTTGCACCACCACGTCGCCACCGATGGCATTTTGAGTTCTTCGCCGAGTAACCGTTTGGCAATCGCGGGCAAATACGGCAGAAAAACGGGGGATTCCGCAAGTCGGCTACCGAGCGCATTGGCTGACGCCACGCGGCCCGACCGTATGACCTCCAGCAACCCAGAAACTCCGCAGCGTGAGAAGGGATTCAGTTCCACCGAATCGCAATCGTCATCGTCGAGCCGCCGGAGCAAGACTTCGACGGGCAAGATTCCGCCTAGCGTCAGCAGTTGAACACGACCGTCTCGCACAGCCACGTCGTCCCCTTCTGCCAGCGTGTAGCCGAGGTAACGCGCGAGATACGAATCTTCGAAGTACGCCCGACTCTGAGGCCCCTTCGTCCACAACACGATCCGCGGATTATCTTTGAAACGCGAGGCGAGTTGGCGAAGCTGCTCTTTGAGTTCCGCATAAAAATTCGCCAATCGACTGACCGGAAACTTCCGCATCACGTTCGACAGCATGCGTGACGTGACAATTCGGTTTTCCAGAACATACCCCAAGCCAAAGGGGGACCGCGTTCGATCGCCGGTGGCCCACCATTCTCCATCGGGAGCCCGAGCCAAGTCAGTCGCACAACACGTCAGATGTTGTTGTCCCGATTTGTGTAAATTCTGATACGAGGGATACCAGCCGGGATGCCCGAACAGCACTTCTGGAGGCAGAATTTTCTCCTTCAGAAGGATCTGATCGCCAAACAGATCGGCCAGCATCGCTTCCAACACGCGGGCTCGTTGTTCCAGACGCGCCGTCAAACCAGACCACTCAGTATGCGACAGCACCATCGGAATGGCGTCCAGCATCCACGGCCGAGAAACCTGAGCATCTTCGTCGTGAGGATTGAACGTCACCCCGTCACGCTCAATCTGCGCTTGAGCCTGTTGCCACCGTTTGCGCAGCGAATCTTCGCCCAAATCCTGCAACTGCCGAATCAGCGGCTTCCATTCCGCGCGCACTTCTCCCGCAGCGTTCATCGCCTCGTCAAACACGCCCGGCGGCGGGACATAGTTCCCAAACAACGGGCTGACTGACGCCTGTGACTGAGATTGTGTTGGAGTATTCGGAAGAGGAGGGAGCGTCATGCAGGTCTTAACAGCGAAGGAGGTCCGACATCAGCAGATCTGTGGGGCCTGAGAATACCAGAGACCTACGTCACTTGCACGCGCACGCAATCGAAGTGTGCGATCATAGATTCGCGACGTCGGCATCTCCCGCTGTTTGTGCGTGACATAGCGTTGGTCGCGAGGATCGGGAATGGCTTGATCAATTCGGCGGATCAGGTCGAGCTTGCGATCGACTTCCCGCAGCAGAAAAAGCCCAGCATCGGTTGTGATGGTGCCGCCGTCGAAATCCACATCACGGACTGTCATCCAAGTCCCCTGAGCACTGGCCGAGAGCCGATTGATATTTTACACTCTGTCATTGAGAAAGCCTTAGAGCCGTGAGTGGCTGGTGTTGTGAATTCCAACAAATAACGAGCTCAAGCCCTTCGCGCCAGACCCAGAAATCAACTTTTATGGCATGTGTATGAAGTAGCCGGGCTAGTGCCGTGCCGCTCACGCCCTGAGGTTGATAACGCCAGTAATTGTTGTCACACACCGTGATGTTGAGCGGTGTTCATCTGATTTGCTGGCAGCCTGCGGATTTGCGATAATGGGCAAAGACGCTGAGTTCAGTCTTCACACGACAGACTGTTTCGAACGATGGCCCACATGTTCATGATGGAAAACAGATCACGATGATCAATGCGAATACGGATATAGTCCCTGTAGCTGCGGCGCGACCTTTCGCTCACCTGCATTGCCACACTCACTTCAGTTTGCTGGACGGCGTCAATCGGATTCCGGAACTAGTGAAGCATGTGAAGAATCTGGGCATGAATTCCGTCGCCATGACCGATCATGGCAACTTGGGCGGGGCGATGGAGTTCTACAACACCTGCAAAAAAAACGACATCAAACCCATCATCGGTTACGAAGCTTACGTCGCTCCAGGACGACGGTCCGACCGCAGCGCTAGTCGGCAGAAGGATGCTCAGTCGCATCTGACATTGCTGGCGATGAATCAAAAAGGTTTCGACAACCTGATTAAGATGTCGTCGACCGCGTATCTGGAAGGTTTCCACTACAAGCCGCGGATTGACCGTGAGCTATTGGAAGAATTCAACGAAGGCATCATCTGTTTGTCGGGCTGCGCGTCTAGCGAGTTATCGAAGATGCTGCTGGCGGAAAAAGACGACGAAGCTCGACAACTTTGTGAATGGTATTCGCGAGTCTTCGGTGACCGTTTTTACATGGAAATTCAGGACGCTGGTTTCGAGATTCAGAAGCAGTGCCTCGACCTGACGGTCGACCTAGCGAACAAAATGGGCTTGCCTCTGGTTGCCACCAATGATGCTCATTATCTGACTCGCGCGGACGCCAAGGTTCAGGATATTTTGCTGTGCGTGAATACTCGCACAACTCAGGACGACCCCAACCGCATGCGGATGTCGAATGACGGATTGTAT
Organism: Fuerstiella sp.; assembly: GCA_041688835.1. GTDB lineage: Bacteria > Planctomycetota > Planctomycetia > Planctomycetales > Planctomycetaceae > Fuerstiella. The sequence goes on along the minus strand of JBDNHJ010000156.1, from coordinate 26,419 downwards.
GTGTGCAGCCCGGAGGAAATGTACGAAACATTTTCGGGACTGGAGCATGCGGTTCAGATGTCGCAAACCATCGCCGATCGCGTCGACATCGAACTCCACGACCGCAAGCTGTACCCGGTGTTCAGGCCGCCGGAAAACAAGACGGACATCGACTACCTGAAAGAACTATGTAACGAACGCATGTACGAACGTTACGGCGACGACCTGACCGACGCGCACTGGGATCGGCTAAAATATGAACTGAGCGTGATTGAAGACAAGGGCTATGCGAGTTACTTTTTGATCGTGTGGGACTTTGTGGAATTTTCACGGAGAAATGGTATTCCGTGTGGTGCCAGAGGTTCGGCGTGTGGCGCGATCGTGGCGTTTTTGCTGCGACTGGGTGATGTGTGTCCGTTGAAGTACGACTTGCTGTTCGAAAGATTTCTGGACCCCAGTCGTAACGAGCCGCCGGATATTGATATCGACTTCTGTCGTGACCGACGGCAGATGGTGATTGACTACACCAAGAAAACGTATGGCGAAATGAACGTCGCTCAGATCGGCACGTACGGGACGCTGAAAGCGAAGAACGCCATTCGCGACGTTGGTCGAGCTCTGAATGTGCCGCTGCCGCGAGTCAACGAACTCGCCAAGATGATTCCGGACGAACTGAACATCAAACTGCGTGATGCATTGGCGAAGAGTCCTGACCTAAAGGCTGCCTACGATGGCGATCCGGTGGCTCAGGAGCTGCTGGACTACGCGATTTCTGTAGAAGGCCTGGCCCGCAGCATGGGAACTCATGCGGCCGGCGTGGTTGTCGCGGACGTGCCGCTGGACACCGTTGTGCCGCTGCAAAAGATCACCGGAAAAAAGGACATCATCACGCAATGGGACGGCCCGACGATCGAAGACATCGGCCTGCTGAAGATGGACTTTCTGGGCCTGCGAAACCTGACCATTTTGGATAAGGCTGTCAAAAACGTGCAGCGTGTCAATCCGGAATTCACGCTGCAGTATGTCCAAGAGCACCTCGACGACAAGAAGACATTCGCACTGCTGCAACGTGGCGAAACCAAAGGTGTGTTTCAGCTTGAGTCGGGCGGGATGCGAGACCTGCTGACCAAGATGAAGCCGGACTGTTTCGAAGACATCATCGCGACATCAGCTCTGTATCGTCCCGGTCCGCTGGAAGGCGGCATGGTGATGGAATACGTCGATGTGAAAAACAAACGCAAGCAGCCTCGACAGGTCCACCCCGTCGTCGATGAGGTTCTTAAAGAAACCTATGGCGTGATGGTTTATCAGGAACAGGTGATGCGGATTTTGAACCGCGTCGGCAACGTAGAACTCGCCAGTGCGTACAAGTGTATTAAGGCGATCAGTAAGAAGAAGCAGTCGATCATCGACAGCTTCTACGGTGAATACATTGCTGGTGCCGAACAGAACGAAATCCCCGTCACGTTGGCCAAAGAACTGTGGAACCTGATCGTCGCGTTCGCCGGCTACGGTTTTAACAAGTCGCATTCCACGGCCTACGGCCTGATTGCGTACGAAACGGCTTATTTGAAGGCGCACTATCCCGTTCAGTTTATGGCGGCGTTGTTGAGTTGCGGGATGGAAAGCAGCGAACGCATTGCCGAGCACGTGGATGATTCGCGTCGACAGAATATCGAAGTTCTGCCACCGGATGTAAATACATCGGAAGTCGAATTTGTGGTTGTTGGCGACGCGATTTCGTTTGGAATGGCGGCGATTAAAGGCGTTGGGGAAGCGGCCTTGGAAGCGTTGGTGGCCGAACGCAACGAGAACGGTTTGTATTCCGACATTTTCGACTTAACGGAACGAATCGACCCGAAAGCGCTGAACAAGTCGGCGTTGGAAACGCTGATCCGGGTGGGAGCATTGGACAACCTGCCTGGCAATCGCGCTCAACAGCTTGAGGTTGTGGAGCGAGCCGTGCAGTCTGCGTTGTCGAAGGCCAAGGACAAGGCGAGTGGTCAGATGAATCTGTTTGGCGGCGATGATCCGGAGGATTTGGATGATTCCGGGGCTGCGGTCGTGAATTTCCCGGACGTACCAGACTGGCCGAAGCCTCAAAAACTGGCGGCCGAAAAAGAGTGCCTCGGGTTCTATCTCACGTCTCACCCGTTAGCTCAGCATTCCAAACGCATCAACCGATATTCTCAGGTGAAGAACAACCAATTGGCCGACATGGACGACGGTGCCATGGTGACGATCGCGGGCATGGTGGGAGCCATCAAGATTGCCACCGCCAAAAAGGCCAACGCCAACGGATTGACCAAATACGCGAATTTCGATTTGGAAGACGCCACGGGCATCATTCGCTGCATTGCGTGGCCTGCGGACTACGATCGTTTTAAGGAATTGATCAAGACAGAAAATATTCTGATTTTGCAGGGTAAAGTGGATCGCCGTAACCGCGAACCAAATATCGTGGCGAACCGATTACTGACACTCGATCAGGCGGACAAAGAGTTCACGTCGCAGGTGGCGATTAAGTTCGATCGGGGCGTGCATTCTCTGGACGATGTCGAAACCGTCCGCCGAGTGATCGCACGATATCCCGGCAGTACTGATGTCGTGCTTGTGGTGGACAGCTTCGATGGCCAAGCCGGAACTGTTGTCGAAGAACTATCAACTGATCTGCGGGACGCGGAAACCCAGTCGACAGCAACTCTTGCGGAAACGAAAACGGAGACCGAAACCGTTCAGAGCAACCGAATTCGCTACATTTTGACGACGGGCAAAGACTGTCAAGTGACGGTTGGCGCGGAGTTCCAGCAGGCATTGAAGGATGCCATCGGGGAAGACTTCTACGAACTCAAAACGGCCATGTCGTCGAACGGAAGCGGCGGATCAGTGGGAAGATAGAGTGGCGTCGGCGCATAAAAAAACTGCGGATCGGGCACATGCCTGATCCGCAGTTTGATTTTTTTTTCGCCGTTGGGGCGGGAAGATTTATTCTTCTGTTTGAGCTTTGCGTCGGCGTCGCAGCCAAGCCACTCCGCCCATGCAAGACCCGACGGCCAGCATCAGCAAACTGCCTGGTTCTGGAACAACCGGAGCATCACCCGATGCGTCGTCGCCCAGACCTCCACCACCTGTTGACGTACCGCCACCGGTAGAACCGGTCTGAGAGGCAACGTCGTCAGTCGGGTCAGTGACTGGAATGTCAACGACTGGTTCTTCCGGATTGCTAAACATGCCGTCGCCATTGGAACCTGTTTCGGTAGAGACTCCACCCACAGCCGTGCCAGAAGACGAATCGTCGCCGAAACCGCTGCCCTGAGTACCTGTGTTGCCACCGGTGTTGTCGGTTGTTGTCGTGGAATCAGAACCGAATCCACTGCCGTCGCCGGTTGTTGTGCTACTACCGCCGGTTGTTGTGGATTCGGAACCGAACCCAGTGCCGGTGCCGGTTGTTGAACCACCACCATAGCCGGTTGTGTTGTCATCGCCGAATCCGCTGCCGGTGCCAGTACCGCCACCAGTTGTGCCGCCACCTGTGGTCTTGTCATCGCCGAAGCCACTACCAGATCCACCGCCGTTGTTGCCACCACCACCGAAGCCTCCGCCGCCGCCAAGGCCGCCACCAAAGCCACCGCCAGCTCCGCCGCCGAGGCCGCCACCAGCTCCACCGCCGTTGTCGCCGCCGAAGCCACCACCAGAGCCGCCGCCGCTGTCGCCGCCGCCACTACCTCCCCCAAAGCCAGCACCTCCGCCACCAGAGCCGCCGCCGTTGCCCTGCTGTTGGTCGTCAGCACCAAAGCCGCTGCCGATCGCACCACCACCGAAGCCATCGCCTTGACCGACTTGGCCTGGCAGCACCGAAAATGGGAACTTATCTTGACCGAAACCTGACGTTCCGTTCACTTTTCCGTTTCCGTTTCCATCAGCACCACCTCCGCCTCCGCCGCCATTGGCACCGCCGCCCGCATTCGCATTCGCTTGGCCATTGCCAAATCCAAAACCGTTTCCGCCTTGAGCAGTGGCTTTGCCGCCGGTTCCGCTGCCACCAGTTGCTTTGCCGCCGGTTCCGCTGCCACCAGTTGCTTTTCCGCCCGCTCCGCCGTTTCCGTTGGCTGTTCCGCCGTTACCATTCGCAGTGCCGCCCCTGCCACCGGTCCCGCCAGCTCCACCAGCTGAGTTGCCGCCATTGCCGCTAGCCTTACCACCAGTGGCATCACCGCCGTTGCCGTTGGCTGTACCGCCAGTCGCATCGTTATTGATGGTGATGTTTGTTCCACCACCTCCGTTGTCGCCACCACCTCCGTTGTTGTTGTTGTTGTTGTTGGCTCCACCTCCGTTGTTGTTGTTGTTGCCCAATGCAGCAAGACCGGCGAGTCCCGCGAGTCCTCCTAAGCCGCCGCCGCCACCGAAACCTCCGCCACCGCCGCTGAAGCCGCCTGAGCTGCCGCCGCCGAAGCCGCCAACGTTGCCACCGCCACCGAGGCCGCCACTAAGACCGATGCCGCCGAATGCGCCAGCTGGCGATGCCGCGACTGCCGTGCCCGGAACCAACGCATCGCCGGCGTAGATCGAACCATCGGGAACTCCGGCGATGCCGCATGCAGCGTCGCCCGGAAGCAATCCGTCTGCTGAGCCAATTTCGCCGACGACTCCCTGCCCCAGATCCTCTTCGATGATCTGGCCCTGAGCATAACCGGCTCCGAACTGAGAATCGAAACGTTGCACAACTTCGCTAGGTGCGCCGTATTCGACCGCGTCCATTGTTCCGCAACCGCAAGAACCATCCGCAGCAATCTGTGAAGCATGCGGAATCGCCTGCATGATCGACGGATAGCCTGGCAGAATTGCTCCTGCCGTTTGAAAAGCAATCGTCTGACTGCACACCGAACAAGGTTGTGCTGAAATGAATCGCGAATTGTGTCGAATTCCCGCTCCTAAAGACGGCGCGGCGGTTGTCGCAAACGCGAGTCCCAGTAGCGAAGCATTTTTGAAGAAGGAAGTTAGATTCTCACGTAACATAGTCGTAGTGCCTCGCAATGTGGAAGAAATCCTGATCCAGATGAGACAAGGGAAGTCTTTTGGATGGGGTTACAAAACCCGCCAACGCAGAGCCGCGTTGTGATCTAACATAAACGGTGGCGCGACCCCGCTACAATTTCTTTTGAAACACATCGCGCCTTTTACCCACATCGCCTAATCGGTACTCCAGTCATGCCGATTGTGGCAATTGCACGTTTTCAAAACGCGACGCAAAAATCGGCACCCTCCGAAAAGACCACGGCAACTCGCCAAATTCACGCACGTTCTGCACGGATATTTTGCACACAGCGTGAAATCACGAAGTAGCGTTTTCGCAGCGCAGGGTCTGTTTCCCATGGAAACATCTCAGTCCGAATTCAGAGACTCTCGGAATTCCACTCGTCTTTCACACGGTCATCCTGCAGAAAACACAGCAGCATGGAAACCAAATCCATCCTTCGAACTCACGACACCTCAGAGTGGCAGTGTCCCGATTGGCGTAAGCGAGCCATCTGGTCCGCCGTCTTTTGTCTGGTGACAGGTTTTCTATTCAAAGATCTACTGCTGTCATTCGTCCATCGCTGGATGAATGAGCCGCAATATCAGCACGGATTTGCCATTCCGTTAATGGCCGTGGCGCTTGGCTGGTATCTGAGCGATCGAATCCGTCCGGGCGTTTCACGTTCCGACAGTTGGGGACTGCTGTGGGTTGGGCTGGGCGTTGCGATGCATATTTTCGGCGTCTATATCTTCTTGGAATTTGCCGACAGCCTCGGCCTGTTGATCTGCATCACGGGTGGCATTCTTTTGATTTGGGGTCGGCGGTTGACGATTGGAGTCTGGCCAGCGATCTTCTTTTTGGTCTTTATGTTTCCACTGCCGTTTCGCATCGAACGCATGCTGTCGGCTCCCCTGCAACTTTACGGTGCTGAGCAGTCAGCATGGTACATTCAGATGCTCGGCATCCCGGCCGTCGCTAAAGGCAGCATGATCCTGATGGGCGATCACAGACTGGGCGTGGCCGAAGCTTGTAGCGGCATGCGAATGCTAACTGTGTTTGTGGCGATTTCCGTTGGCACAGTCATCGTGTCGAAACGCAGCTTGTGGGAAAACATCGTCATACTACTCAGCGCGATTCCGATCGCATTGATTTGCAACGTCGGCCGAATTGTAGCCACGGCTGTGGCATACAGTGTCTTCGGAAACAAGATGGCGGATCTCGTGTTTCACGACCTCAGCGGCTGGCTGATGATGCCGTCTGCGATGTTGATGCTGTGGTTGCTACTGAAGCTGTTGGACTGGCTGTTCATCGAAGCCCCAGAAGCCGACAGCAAGCTACGCACGGTGGCCCGAACCGGAATGCCGGGCGTTCCAATGATCTCGAGACCACCCGCATCCCACACGTAAGGACGATCGGAAGAGGTCACACTTCAGCCGAAGGCAGCCAACGACAGAAACCCAGCCGTTTTAGCGCTAGCCACGGATCAGAACAACTTCGGAAAACAGTCGCTCTTGGACTTCACCAATATGAATTCACCAATCGAACACAGTACGGCTTCGGCCTCCGCTACTGGAGATTCCGTGCCCAGCCCCCGCGCCGCACACCCTGCAATTGCACGGCGGGACATGACATTGATCTTGGCTGGCCTAGCAATTCTATGCGTCGCAAAGATCGCGGACAGTGCGCTCAACAGCGTGGGTGTCGCCGATACGGCGGCGCTGAGCAGTGCTGTTCAGCGGCTGGACGGGATTCCTCAGACAATCGGTTTCTGGGACTCAACAGACAACACGCTGTCTCAGCGAGAAATCGATGTGGCGGGAATTGAAGGCTATATTCGTCGCGAATATCAGAATTCAACCACGGGCTACACAATCAACTTAACCGTGCTGTGCGGCCAATCCGGACCAATGTCCGTGCATCCTCCCACGGCCTGTTTCGAAGGAGTGGGCTACACACTGGCTTCTGGGCCGACTGTCACAGGCGTCAAATCCACAGACTCCGGCTTTGTGTATGAGTTCAACAAATCTTCGTTTCGTCAGGGTGATGCGGCTGTGCCGGAAGTCGTGCGAGTCTTCTGGGCTTGGGCACCCAACGGAGAATGGGAAGCGCCAGCGAACCCGCGATTGACGTTTCGCGGACAACCGTATCTGTACAAAATCTATGTGACCGATCGAGGACTAGAAGATCGCAGCAACACGGCCCTGCCACAGATCGAAGCCTTCCTCAAGGACGCCTTGCCCACGATCTCAGATGCTCTGGGCGGCTAGCAAAACTACCGAAATCAAAGACATTCTCGTAACGCCGCTCACAGGCGAATTCGACTAGAGACTCAATATGCCAAGTACGTCCCAAGAAAACGCACCGTCCAAACGACGCGTTCTGAACCTGAAAGCCTTCGCCATTTTGTTTGGGGCGGGGACGCTGTTATGGCTTGGAATGCACGCGCTGCATGCCAAGCAGATCGTGCGAACCAGCGAGTCACTGAAACAAGCCGCAGACAAATCTCTGGCGGAAGATGACCATCGCCGCGCGTTTGATCTGTACGAACAATATCTGGGCCTGAATCCGTTTAACGTCGAGGCTGAAGAGAAAATCTCACAGTTGCTGGAAGAACACGGCAACACTGGCAAGTCACTGCAACGCGCGTTTCAGATTAACGAACGGCTGCTGCGACTGGATACCACGCGAGACGATCTGCGGGTCCGACAGATTCGGATTGCAGACCGCATTGGCCGCTATTCGGATGCCGCCGTCCACTTGAAAACGATGCGCGACGCCGGATCGAACAATTCCGATGTGTGGCATTTCAGCGGCATTGTTGCCAAAGACACGGGGCGATTTGCCGAAGCGATTGAGTACTTTCAGTCTGCCGTGAATCTACCAAACCCGAATCCGGAATCGTTCGAATTCCTAGCGCAGATCCTGACGAATCAATCGAACGAACCTGCGGCGGCAGAAGAACTACTGGCCCAGTTGATCGCCTCAGACAACTCAGCGAAGTCTCACCAGATCCGAGCCAGATGGTATCTGGATCAGGACCGACCCATGGACGCCGTTCCAGATTTATGGATCGCGCTGCAGACGGAACCTGCGGACTTCCATACCAATGCGATGCTGTTGAAAGCCGTTCGAGAAGCAAAATTGGCGGATCGATCCTTCGATGCAGAACAGCAATACCAACAACTGGCGGCTCACCTGACACAGCAACTGGCAGCAGACCCGGACGCGACCAAGTTGCGTCTGTATTTGTCGTCTGCGTTATGGTCTGTCGATGAGCGTAACCTTGCCATCAAGAATCTGGAAACCGGCATTGCACGAGATCCACGACAGATTGAGATGCAGGAAATGCTGGTGGACTATCTGGTCAGTTCCCGCAACTTTCAACGTGCTCAAGAAGCCTTCGATCGGATTCCCAAGCGAAGTATGGATCGTGGACGTCGCGAATTCATGCGTGGGCGACTGCTGATGTCGCAAAAACAATGGACTCCAGCCATCGAAGCCTTCGAAATGTCACTGGGTTATGCTCAGGGAGACGCCAACATGGCTTCTCGAGCCCGAGTTTGTTTGGCACTTTGCCGTCGCGAAAGCGGGGACAATGTGGCGGCGATGGACACGTACAAGTCTTTGATCAAAGCCAATCCGGATTTCGAAGGTGGTCGCTTGGGAATGGCATCAGCCTATCTGCGGTCAGACCAGATCAGTCTTGCGATCGCAGAATATCGGCAGCTGCTGCATGTTGACGGCGTACCCGAATTTCTGGCCAATCTGATGATCAAAAACAATCTCACGCTGCCGGAACATAGCCGCGACTGGGCCGAAATTGAACGAATTGTCAGCAACAATCCGCCGCTGATCAAAGACGAAATCCAACGCCATCTGTTGCAGGCCGACCTGCTGTTCGCCAAAGGGTTTCCTTCGCAAGCTATGGAACTTCTGGATGATGCTGGCCGAGAGATGCCGAATCGCCCTGAGTTCGCGCGAGCGTACGAACGACTGTCGGCTGTGCATGGCGATCAGCTACTGGATCGGATTCGCAAAGTGCTGGATTCCGACCCCACAAATCAGGAAGCTCACTCCAGTATGCTGCGACTGTTTTCTGCCCGAAAAGACGTTCGGGGACTGCAGGCGTGGATGGACGGTTTGGTTTCCGATCGAGTCTTCCCGACTCTGGGCAAGCAGCAGCGGATGGTGATCTTGGCCGAAACCACAACTGTCGTTGGCGACAGTGAGTTATTGGCACGTGGACGCAGCGAAACTTCGCAACTGATGCTGCGATACGGCCAAGAAGCATGGCGCCGACTGGCCGCAGAATCATCGCAGTTTGTCTTCGGTTACGTGCAGTTTTTGGCCAGACATCGTGCTCCGGAAGACGCATGGAATGCTGTGGCTGCCAGCAGCCAAACGTTGACAACCGAAGGTGCGGCTGTGTGCTGGGTGGAGGTTCTGCGCCAGAATCCCGATGATCAGTCGACGGCTGGTCGAGTGCAGCTTGAGCTATCGCAGTTGGTGGATAAAGAGCCGACTAGGATGAGCCTTCGCCTGCAGTATGCCGAACATCTGATTCTGACACAGCAGTACGATGCCGCTGAGTCATTGCTGAAACAAATCAGTGAGCATGATCCATCGAATGGACTGGCGTTCGGGCGTTTGGCGTGGCTGAATTCGATGGTGAAGCACGATAACCAGCAGGCCTTGGAGTATTCCGAGCGGGCTTCACGACTGGCACCCGGCAATCTGGGCGTTCGCATCATTCGAGGCCTGACATTGGCTGAAGCAGGCCGCACCAAAGACGGTTTGAATGTTCTGGACGCCATTCCGATGAAAGAACAATCGATGGCCGCTGAATTGTTCAGGGCTCGCGTTTTACAGTTAGATGGACAGACTGCGGACGCAACGGACATTGTTCGTCAACTGGGTTTTCGCCGAACTCAAGGGAATCTGGCCTCCGCCGAATTCAATCTGCTTCGCTGGCTGCAAGATCACTTGGACGTCCAGCCACCGCAGATGACAAGTCGTTAGCAGCGAATTTCGCTGACTTGTGGCCGCGAAGTCAGCGTTTCGGTAGTGGATTCCTTGCTCCCGCGAGCGAGTACCGTTCACAACAGCAAACTGCTTTAGCAGATCAGCATTGACGAATCCTGATGATTGCGCGGACAATCCCGCCAGAATTCCGTCTGGTGCAGGGACAGCGCAACATGCTCAAACGACTCTTCGATATCGCTGCTTCACTGGCAGCTCTGATACTGCTGGGACCAATCATCCTACTGGCCGCATTAGGCGTTCGCTTGTGCACCAAAGGCCCGGCGTTTTACTGCGCGCAACGAGTCGGGGTCGACGGTCAGCCATTCACGTTGTTCAAATTACGAACCATGCGGATTGACCAAGCCCCCAACGCCAGCACCATCACGGGCACAACAGACCCTCGCGTCTTTGCGTTCGGCAGTCTGTTGAGAAAAACCAAACTCGACGAATTGCCACAGCTGTGGAACATTCTGCGTGGCGACATGAGCGTTGTGGGGCCTCGTCCGGAAGACCTTGTCAACGTACAGCGATACTACGATGACGTGGCGCTGTCGACGTTGTCGGTGCGTCCCGGCCTGTCCGGCGTCGGCAGCCTGTACTACTACACTCATGGAGAAAAAACACTGACCGGCGATGATCCGGAACAGCTGTACGCCAAAGAATTGCTGCCCATCAAGATCGCACTGGAAGCCGTCTACATTCGCCAAGCATCACTGGGATATGATCTGCAAATCATTTTCCGCACGGTGCTTGTGATTGCTCAGATCATGTTCGGCAAAACAGATTTCGATGATCCGGCAGAATTACCAGCCGCCCAGAAGCTGCTGGCCAGTTCGAGGCAGCGATCCCAAGCGGCGTAGCGGTTTCTGCCTACAGAAAGCATTCCCGCTGCTGCGCATCGGCGGCGGGCATCAGTCCTTTCAGGCGCGCATCCTGCAGTAACGCCAGACCGTCTCCCTGATGCGTGTAGGTGGACTCGCCCTGACTGACCAGTCGATTCCAGTGACCTTCGAAGATCTCAACCAGCGATTTGTTCTTCGACAGCAGGCTCGGCACCGCCATGTACATCAACAAAATCGGTGCGTGTGATTCGAAGTACTGCCCCACGATTCCCGGCAACCAACTGGTCCCCGGTCGACGGTCCACCACGTTGACCGACAACGGCACCAGATATCGCGGTCGCTGAAACGAAGACATCAGTTCTGTCAAGCATTTCATGAACAACCCGTTGTCAACGTCGTCGCGATTCTCAAGATGAACTCGCACGTAACCGCCGTGTCGTTCTGACAATTGCACCGTGGGCTGCGACTTCAACTGATCCGTATCTCGCAAAGCCGACAGCACGACGCTGCAGATCGCATCCACCAGAGTCACGGCTGTCCACGGCGCGGTCTTGCTTGCCAGCAGCGGCGAAAAACCGGCTCCCAGACCACTTTCCGGGACGCGGACTTCGGCCACAGTGACTGCGGCACCTCGAAACGGGGTGCCAATCTTCCAGAGTTCGCGAGCTCTTTCACGTTGAGTCGAGCGCTGCAGCATGTCGGCGTTAATCGTGGGAATCGAACGAGCCAGATGATCGACATTCACTTCCGCCAAAGCGGCATGGACATGGCCCACACCTTTTTCAATCGCGCCGTCGTCCGTGACCCCGTAAATCGTGCGATGCTTTTTGCAAAAGCGGTTGTAGTCAACCATGCCTCGCGCGAATTCCGGCGCGACGCACACGATATCCCAGTTATTGGCCACCTTCTGCGGTTGCAGCGGATCAAGACGAATCGACCGGCCTCGAAGTTGGTTGACGGTCATTGAAGTCGCCACCGTGGTGAGGTCAATCAGCACGTTAATCCGATTGGCATCCCAGCCTTCGCCCAGCAATCCTCGCGTGCCCACTAGACAACGGGTCACTCCATCCTGAAACAGCTGAGTCACCATCTGGATATAAACTCGCGGACACCAGTCCGTCCCTCGACCTTTCACAATATGGAATGTGCCTTCGTCCTGAAACTCCAGTTCCACATCGCAGTTATGCTGTTGCAGCCAATGATTGGCAGCGGCCTCGAACAGCGGAGACAGGTCATGATCGATGAAGATCGTGGAGCCGGTTAGCAACACGGGATCGAGTGTATTCGTGGCTGGCTGATTGACGAGTTCTCGAAACGCCGCCACCGCTCCACCAGCTTCTTCATCAAGAACATGCGACACATCAGCAGCCACGGCGGACGTTTTTTCGTAGTCAGTGATCACGACGGCGCGCAAGTTATCTTCCAGCTGATCCATTTCGGATTCCAGAATCGGCACTGCCGCCAAAACTTTGCTGTGCGTGTATCCCAGCACACGACTGACAGGCGACGCGCAGCCGCGTGAACAAGTTTCGGTCACCTGAGTCCCCAATAGTCGCAGTCGTTCGACCGCGATCTCGCACAACCGCTGGTCTTCCGCATGATGGCTGCGTCTGAGTCCGTGTCGGATGTAGCGGTCCAGAACCGTGGTGAGCACTTCGGTTGGCAGATCCGCGACGGATTGATTCGGTCGCAGAAACAGTCGTTCAAACAAGCCATGCACAGGCGGCACATGTTGCGGCAGGTCTCCGCCAATCGCGTTCAGAAAGATGCGCGCTGATTCGGCAAAGTCAGGATCGCGTTTTTCGAATTCCGACCAGTTGCGACACGTCATCGCCGGCAGTTGCAACTGATCCAATGCGTTGTAGGTCCAGTCGGCCAGCGGAGGCACAGCATTGGCGTCTGCATCCGGACGCGGACGACACAGGTCATCCATCAGTTGTCGAAAGTTCCGATCAACGTCGGACACGAATTCCATTTCCTGAGGAGTCGGCCGGACAAACCACACTAGGTCTTGATACGGAGCCAAAAATCCATCTCGCACAACCGCCGGAACGGGCACTTCGTAATCAATCGCACCGAAGTATTCGTCGTAGCGTTTGATGTCCTGCGGTTTGTGACCTTCGCGATCCGGTGGAGTGGCCGTTAACCCAATCACCACCGGCCCGTCGAGCACATCATTTGCAGCCGCCAGAACACGACCCCAATGTCCCATCAGGTGATGGCACTCGTCCAAGATCACCAGCCCCACACCAATATCCCGCAGACGTTCTAAGGTGTTACGCGCCGAAGAATGCAGCATGTCGAGCGTTTGTCCGTCGAGTGCCATTTCATCACGCACCTGCTTTCGCCAGCTGGACAGACGTTTTTCGAAATACGCGGGACTGCGTTGTTTGAGATCATCGATCCATTGATTGGCGGCTTCCGGGGAATCCGCGTGATCGAGTTCAATCAATCGATCAACCCACCGCGCCGTGGCCATGAGATTCACGTCATCTCCGCCGCATGAAGGCAGCGTTACACTTTGATATGTTAGAGACGTCAACATCGCTGGCGATGTCGCACACGTGCTGACGAATTTCGGGCCTGCCAGCGGGCGTCCATCAATCGTAAACAGATCCGCTCGCGCAGCCCACTGCGCCTGAATCGCTGAGTTTGGCGACAGCACCAGCGCCGGAGTTTTGACACATTCGGCCCACAGATACAGCCCGAGCACAGTCTTGCCGGCTCCGGGGGGTGCCACAATGTGCAGTCGCCGCTTACCCGCTGCCAGTTTTTCGCGCGCGATGGCCGCGACTTCGGTCTGAGAGGGCCGCAGTTGTCCCTGAAATCTGACGTCTGGAAAAGTGGCAGTCTGCATTGGCAGATCTTAGGCAAAACCCGAAAACGCCGCGATCTGAAGTTGCGGAGCAGGCTCGGGCAGGATCAGTCGATATCACATAGCGGAAGTCGTCAAGACCAGTGCTTTCAACATGAATCGATTTTTCCAAGATCTCCCAGATTAGCAAAGAATGTGCAATTCCAATTCTTCTTTGCTAGGGAGGGCCGTCATGTTAGCTTCGTTTTTCAAGGATCCTATGTTTCTTCGCTTTTCTACCGAAGGCCATTCGCCACCGTGACTCAGATGATGCTGCGTCGGATGCTGTAGCGGTTTCGGAGCCCCACCGAACGCATTGGAAAATCGAAACGGCATTGGGACATATGACCGTGGCGATGAACTGCGAAATCAAACCGTTGTGTTATCCCAAAGCGGCCTTGTTCTGTTTCGCGTCGGCGCTGTTGATGTACAACGCATTCGCCGTCATGACAGCAGCGATCGCTGCAGAGCATGGTCGCCAGAAAGCCGAATTGCTGTCGCACGATGACGTCGCGTCGGAAATCGCCGAAGCGACCGACGAATTCTCGATAAACGCAGTGGAAACGCATGTTGAAAGCACTGGTCTGGACGACTCTGGCGACCCTGGATTCCGAACCTGAAATTACACTCGGTGCACTTAACTCTTGAAATCTATTACGGCTTCATTGGCTTGTTCGCTTATCGCCATCAGCAGCGGATAAGTATCGATGTTGGAAATCGTAGAACGCAACTTGCTGTTGGTGACTGTCTAAAACTGTACGTTGGAGCACTTAATCCTGAAACAGATCCAGAAAGCGGTCTTCGTAGTCGGTGAACACTTCCAGACGGTCGAGTTCTCGTTTGAGTTCATACGCACGCAATCGGTCGGCTGTGGCGGCGGTGAACAAATCTTCAACGTGTTGGCGATCGCTGTCGCTCAGACGCGGTTCGAGGTCGTCTTCCGTGCGAATGTCGTGCTCAATCGCTTCCGGACGGTCGCCCGCTCGCCGCGTCCGGATGGCGTGCTCAATCTGTGCGAGAATTTCTCCCAGACGCTGTTCCATCTGTTCAGCCTGTTGCTTGAGTTCTGCAAAATCGATATCCGCACGGGCCATCGTGGTGAAGACTTCCAGCACAGCCAGCGACGCTCGGGGAAACGGGGCCTGAGCGAACAGGTGAGGAATTTCGCCCAGCAGACAGGCTCCTGGCAGATTTTCGTCCATCGCGGCGGCTAACAGAACACCATTCAGGCCGCTGATGGTTCCGCCCTCCAGATCCTGTACTTCTAGTTGATGGAATTCTGCCAGTCCATCGGTATCTGTGGCGGCTCCGAACACACGCGAGCGGTGTTCGGGATGCATCTGAGTTGCCATGGCGGCGAATGTGAACACTCGTTCGACACCCAAGCCCTTTGCCGTTTGAATCAAGTTTCTGCAAAACGTGTAGCGACCAGCGGGCGGTTGAGCGTCGCCGATAAACAGGATGATATCGTGACCATCGGTGCGACCGGTGCAGACAAACAGCCGATTTTGAGGTCGATCGATGGCGTGAATCAAGCCGTCGCGGACTTCGATGTGATCGACGTCGAACATGTCAGTCGTCGACAATTCGGCAAGCTGCTTCATGCCAAGCTTCGCCATCAGGTAGTAGCCCGCCGTCAGTGCGACGCTGCCCATACCGGGCCAAACGGCTACCAGCCAAGGACGATTGAGCGAAATGATTTCTGCCATCACGAATCTCTTTTATAAAGTTGTCGGTTATGTTGCACGATTCAAACCGCACACTGTGCGTCACCACACGTTCCATGCGCGGTTGTGACACCGCATGCCAGACAGCGATGCAAACACCGTTCCGCAAAATGAAATGACCGCACTGGCATCAAGTTTGCATCAGAGGTTGTCCGTCGCCGAAATCACCACACGTCTACAGAGCTGAGGGTTCTTTGAATTCGACATCGCCGAAAGAAATAATGCCGCCGGAAATGGACGGCACTGCACCGCCGTCCGCCGTAAAGGACTGGGCCAGTGTTTCCGTGGGCGATGTTGAAGGCAAATTACGGACCAGTAAGCTCAACGGTTTGTCGTTGGCCGAGGTTTCAGAACGGCAGAAACAGTTCGGGCCGAATGCGATTTCTGACAGCGGCGGCACAACTTGGCTGGCCGTGTTCGGACGGCAGTTTGTCGATGTGCTGGTCTGGATTTTGATTGGTGCGGCAGCGGTCTCCTTAATGATCGGTGAAATCACGGACGCCGTCACGATCATGGCCATTGTCGTGTTGAACGGCATTCTGGGCTTCGTTCAGGAATGGAAGGCCGAACAGGCGTTGCAGGCGCTGCGCAGTATGCTGAGTCCTACGTGTCGCGTGCTTCGAGACGGTGATGCGACGACCGTGCCTGCGGCCGAACTGGTTCCCGGTGACATCGTGCTGCTGGAAACCGGCGACCGCATTCCTGCCGACCTGCGACTGCTGGAAGCCACCAATCTGCGCGTCGACGAATCGGCTCTGACAGGCGAATCGGGTTCCGTACCGAAGAAGTCGGCGGCGGTGACGGCGGGCACCGATTTGGCTCAGCGGTCGTCAATGACGTGGATGGGAACGGCGATCACCAACGGTCGCGGTTTAGCAGCCGTCGTAGCGACCGGTGCGAGCACGCAATTCGGACGCATCGCCAGTCTGACCAGTGAGATTGTCACCGACCGCACGCCGCTGCAAAAAAAGCTCGGCACTCTTGGTCGACAGCTCGGCGTGTGGGCGATTGCCGTGTCGCTGCTGGTTGTGTTAGCAGGGATCATCAAAGGCAAGCCGCTGGTCGAAATGTTTATGACGGGCATTTCTCTGGCCGTGGCTGTTGTGCCGGAAGGACTGCCTGCCGTGGTCACGATTACTCTGGCGCTGGGCATTCGAGCCATGGCGAAGCGGAAAGCACTGCTGCGGCGACTGCAGGCGGCGGAAGCGCTCGGTTCCGCGACCGTGATCTGCACGGACAAGACCGGCACGCTGACTCAGAACCAAATGACGGTCCAGACGATCTGGCTTCCACGGTCTTTGTCCTTTTCCCCAAGTGGGGGAGAAGGTGGCCGGAGGCCGGATGAAGGGGCGTTCATCGACGTGACGGGTGTCGGTTACGATCCGGCTGGTCACTTCGAACAGCATGGTGAAGTCGTCGACTATCGAGACCATGGGCCGCTGCTGGCGATGCTGGAAACCGGGCAGCGCTGCAATCACGCGGTCGTGACTCATTCGAATAGTGGCTGGCACGAATCGGGCGAACCGACTGAAGCGGCTCTGGTGGTGGCTGCGTACAAAGCGTGGCTCGAAACCGACGACAAGGCTGAAGACGTGACCGAGTTTTCGTTCAGCTCCGATCGCAAGCGGATGACGGTGGTCACCGAATCGGTCGACGGTCAGGTCGCTCACGTCAAAGGTGCGCCGGAAGTAATTCTTGAACGCTGCACGGCGATCGGCGTTGGTGAATCGCAGCAGTTACTGACGAAAGAAATACGGCAGCAGATCACAGCCGCCTGCGATTCAATGGCTGATCAGGGCCTGAGAACCCTCGCCATTGCCAGACGCAGCCTGCCTGCCGATACGCCGCTGCGGGCCGACGATGTCGAACAGCAATTGTCGCTGCTGGGGATCGTGGGCATCATCGATCCGCCGCGACCGGAAGTATCGCAGGCCGTGCAGCGAGCTTATTCGGCGGGCATCAAGCTGGTCATGATTACAGGCGATGCAGCACGGACGGCTCTGGCAATTGCGAATCGAATTGGCATTCCCGCCAGCCGCGCTGTCGAAGGCAGCGAACTGTCAACGATGGACGATGATGCTCTACGGTTGGCTCTCAAGGACGAAGCGGTGTTCGCTCGCACGACCCCGGAACACAAGCTCAGAATTGTCAAGCTGCTGCAAAGCGAAGGACACGTGGTGGGCATGACGGGCGATGGAGTCAACGATGCTCCGGCATTGAAGAAGGCCGACATCGGCATCGCGATGGGGCTGCGTGGCACAGACGTGGCCAAAGGAGCGGCCGACATTGTACTGACGGATGACAACTTCAGTTCCATCATTAACGCGGTCGAAGAAGGTCGGCGGCAGTACGACAACATTCAGAAGTTTGTGCGGTACATGCTGTCATCCAACACAGGCGAAGCGGTCGCCATCTTTGCGAACATTCTGCTGGGCGGCCCGCTGATTCTGTTGCCGGTGCAGATTCTGTGGATGAATTTGATCACCGACAGTCTGACGGCGTTGGCCCTAGGACTGGAATCGGCAGAAGGCGACGTGATGCAGCGTCCGCCGCGCGAACCCAACCATCCGATTCTGGACCGCTCGGCCATCGGCATGATCGTGGGCCTGGGCATTTACGTCGGTCTCGCCACGCTATGGCTGTTTCAGCATTCCCTGCAAGCAGAAGTCTCAGTCGTGTGGGCTCGGACGATGGCGTTCAACGGCATCATCGTGATTGAACTGTTTAACGTGCTGAACTTTCGCACGCTGAGAACTCCGGTGACACGAGTCGGGTTATTCTCGAACCGCTGGATGCTGCTGGCCATTGCAATCACCGCCACGCTGCAGGCCTGTGCGCTGTACGTGCCGACACTGCAAAGAGCGCTGCACACGGCTCCGTTGAGTCTCAACGACTGGGCATTGATTCTCGCTGTGGCGGTTCCCGTGTTTGTGATTTCAGAGATTGTGAAATGGCGCAAGTAGGTCCTGCCTGCCGGGCAGGACTTCGCAGCTTGCTGCGACCGCGAACAAACGACTTCCGAATGCGCCACCCGCGTCGACGGACAAACAACGTTCGATCGCAGACCGAATCTACGGGCGTAGCGGCGACGTTTTTCCTGACTTTACCGGAATCTATGTATTGGTGTTTTGATATTGGATGATTCTGTTTTGTGAGCGGCACGGCGCTAGCCGCCGGCTCTTCCCGTGCGTCGCCGGCGGCTAGCGCCGTGTCGCTCACAGAAAATCCGCAAACTTATAAATCGCACGTCCTGCGGCGGAGTGTCGGCCGGCAGGCGGCACCGACTTGAGAACCCGAATTCGCTGAGCCTCACGCAGGCTCAACACATCGGCGTTCCACGTCGGCAACACGTAAGTGATGGCGATGGTTTCTAGGTTAGTCAACGTGCCACCAACGGCCGCGATTCGCAGCGGCCACAGCGACCAGTCCAGCAGCAGAGCGATGGCTCCGGCCAGCACCAGCCAGTTGCCCCATTTCGCAAACTGAGTGTGATAGCTGGGGACTCGACCATATTTCCACAAACCATAGCCTGCGGTGATGGCGTAGCACATCAGCGAAACCGCCAACCATCGCACGGCTCTGCGATGGCTGTTACGCTTTTCACGACGGCGGGTGGTGCGATCGGTGGAGTTGTCGCTTGTTGAGCCTGCGGGCCGACTGAATTCCGATCCGGCGGATGGTCGCTGGTCATCGACGACCACTTATTTAACCATTCGACACCCCGGTTTTTCGATTCAGCGCGTACGCTTCCCGCGACCGTGTTTCGACGGTTGGAAAACGAACTCCGTACGCAGATATTCGGCATTGTCCGTGCCGCTGCGTGGTGCCGTGAATAGAGACCTGGCTTGCGAGTCTTCATGCGGTGATTGTTCATGTCCCGGCCTCCGCCGCAGGCGGTGGACGCGCGGCCAGACGCATGCCGTTGGCGAGTGTGATTTCGCAGCAGATCAGCACGCCGCCGCATGTTGAACACCGCAGATTCGGCATGTCGCACTGGACGACGATTTCCGTGGCGCACAGTTCCAGCGTGCGGTTGCATGATCCACGAGCGTGGCGCTAGCCTCGGTTGTTCCGCGCATGAACCGCGGCGAGCGCCCGACGGCCGACACCATCACGGCTGGCGTCATTGGAAGGTCTTTCGGTTGTCAACACCATTCGCTTCGGTCACATTCTTTCGGCCGAGAGCAACAGCAACCATGTGCCCCTACCCTTTTCTGGCACCAGTTTAAGCTGGATGCTATTTTCTTCAGTTCGCGTTGGAACTGAGATCTGGCCGATTTCTCAGGTATTCCATTGCGGCGGCCGTCTTTTCGTCGACCAACTCCAAAGCTGACAGAATGTCCTGATTGTTGTGTCCATCGTCGATCATTTGCAGTCTCGAGTCCTTGAGTTCATCTCCAGACATTTGAGCAACAGGACGCGGTTCCGAACCATTAGCCTGAACCGGCTCAGAGGAACGTCCCGCTGAGATCGCCGACCAGCGTCTTGACCGTCGCTCGCGTGAAGGCAGGGCGGGAGAATTCGGCAGAACCCTCGCTGTCAATTTCAAAATGCACAAGGCGAGGATCGATCGCCGGACCAAAATCTGCACACAGTTGCAGGCATCCAGAAAGGTTGGCTTGCGGCGAATTTGAGACCACGCCTCTGAACTTCCTTCACCTCTGGCTGCACAGAATATTTCAAAGAGCTGAAGGTCAACGGGATGCCGTCGGGTTGCTTCCCATCGCGTCGGGTGGTCAAGTTGTTTGAGACGGTATGGCGGACGATAAAGCATTTGGAATGCTTCCAGTTGAAGTCGCTCCCAAGCTAATCTAGATCCCGAATCTACACCACAAACTGTGATTTTACGGCTTGGGACGTAGCAAAACCGGCGTGGCAAATGCTAACCGGATCCTCGATTGTATTATGCCACCGGTTTCGCGTTTTTTTTAGCAGATTGCCGCCCCGATTAGCTTGCGAGCGATGGGTGATGCCTGAGCACTGGAATCGCCCGAAAACTCAGAACGACAGAGCGTTCGTGGCCAACTGCAGGGTGATGCCAACCCACAAAAGTCGATTGGAGTGCATAAAACACAGCGAACCCGTGATCAGCAGGTGTCCAGCGCCCTCATCTGACGGCGCCGATGAATCGTTGATCGGACTGTCGACAATGCGATCCTGCGCAGGACACCGTTTTGGATCCCAATGAGCGATCACGCCCGACCTCACGGTGAGTTCATCGAGAAAACTGTACGCAACCTGAAGATTCTCGCAGTCCGAATTAAGTTTTGAGTGGCGGACACAAAGGTTGTCATTTCGGACAAAAAACCTAATCCTGTCGGACATAAATGTTGGCCACCTGCGCGTCGCTCTCCGCACGTGATGAAGCACGGGCCCCGATGAGTGATCAAGTCCAAACCGTACCGCGAGCTTAACAAATAGACGGCGCGCGACCGTGAAATTCACTCAGTGCGAGTTGAGATCGAAGATTATATTTTACGGTTTGTTTCAAAGCCATGCGTCGTCAGATGCCACTTGTCACGCGCCGGTCAGACGCAACTATTGAATCTATGGGCTGTTTCCGCCACCGAATGCTGACTTTTCCGATAACTCCTCAAGCAGATCCGTTTGTACCTGCTGAATTTCGAGCAACCGTTGCCACTGATGGGTCATCATCAGGTCGAGTTTTGAATGCAAGTGGCGGATTTCGAGTTCCGCTTTTAGGTTCACCTTGTAGTCGTGATCGGCCTGTAAACGGACTTTGACGCCCTGTCGGTTTTGACTCATCATGATCACTGGTGCTTGAATGGCGGCGAGGCAAGATAGCACGAGATTCAGGAAGATGTAGGGAAACGGGTCGAACGGGTTCTTCAGGATGAAGTGCGTGTTGATGACGAGCCACAATGCGAGGACAGTGCCGAACAGAATGATGAATGTCCAACTGCCTCCGAAGCTGGCGACCTTGTCTGCCACTCGTTCGCCAAATGTCATGGACTCATCGAACGATTCGTTGACATTCGCCGCCAGCAGTTCGTGTTCTCGCAGGCTTTCAATGACTTCGCTTTCCAGCGACGACAGTTCGCCACGCTCTGTGGTAAGCACCTGCTGAATATAGGCGGCTCGGTAGTGGTTCAGATCTTTGTGGCAAATTCGTGCATCATCTGCGCAATTGGGGTGTTCGCTGCGGACCAGGTCGACGACAACGCTGCGAATGATCTCGATCGGAACAGTTGCAGCCTCACGAAATGACTGATGGCAGACAGCACATGTGACTGGTTCTGCTTGTTATACGGGCATCCTGAGGTCTTCCGATTTGTCGACGGGGCGTACGGTGGTGGTGAAAGTGACAACCTGCGTGCCATCGTGGCAAATGATTGACCACGACGCCATTCAGGCAGCGACTCGCGACGGTTATTCTTTCGATTGAATGCCCGGAAGGCAGTTGTTGTGCCGAAACGTGTCACCCGCTTCGACCACACAACGATTCGCTCACAGCGAGACTAATTGCCGTTCCGGGAATAACCTGCAACTCCGACAACGCCAGACATGCCCATGATTGGATGTCGGATGCGGTCCTCTTGATCACAGTCCGGATGCGTTGGCAGTTGAAGCCTGACGCGCAAGCGAAGGAGTTTGGGGAGTGTCCTTCGCTGGCGCGTCAGGCTTAATGTTGGGGGTCTAATTCGCTTCCTCTTCCTTTAACCGCCGATACAACGTCTTGCGGTCGATGCCGAGGATGCGGGCGGCTTCGGTGCGGTTGTCTTGGACGCTGGCGAGCACTCGGTGGATGTACTGACGTTCCACGGCTTCCAGCGTTTGTAATTCGGCCGGGTTGGACGTGTCGATGCGCAGCGTTGATTGGCGGTAATCACGCACGCGTTCCGGTAAATCGTCGACGACCAGTTTGTCGAATTCCGTCAGTGCGACGGCGCGTTCGATGATGTTGCGAAGTTCTCGCACGTTGCCTGGCCAGTCGTAATTCATCAGCCGTTCGGCGACGGATTCCTGGATGCCGGTTACGTTTTTGTTCATCTGCTTCGCATACATAGCCAGCAGGTGCTTAGTAATCAGCAGCACGTCTGTGCCGCGCGTGCGCAGTGGCGGCAGGTCGAGCGAAATGACGTTGATGCGAAAGTAGAAATCTTCACGGTAGCGACCGTCTTCCACGGCAGCTTCCAGATCGCGGTTGGTGGCTGTGATCATGCGCGCGTTGAACGCGATTTCTTGATCGCCGCCAACTGGTCGGACCTTGCGGTTTTCTAACGCTCGCAGCAGTTTGGACTGCAGACTCAGCGGAAAGTCGCCGATTTCGTCAAGGAACAGAGTGCCGCCCTGAGCCTGCTGAAACAGTCCTTTACGGTCGCTGCGAGCATCCGTGAACGCGCCTTTGGCGTGGCCGAACAGTTCGCTCTCCAGAAGGGTCTCGGGAATGGCGGCGCAGTTGATACCGACAAACGGACCGTCGCTTTGCTGACTGCGCCGGTGGATCGCATTGGCGACCAGTTCCTTGCCCGTGCCGCTTTCTCCCGTGATCAGAATGTTGGACGTGGTCGGAGCGATGCGTTCGATCTGCCGGAATAGTTTCTGCATCGCAGCGCACGAACCGATCAGGTCTTCGAAGCGATCGATCGCTGCCGGTTGCTGGCTGAGACGTTTGACTTCTTCCTGCAGCCGATGGTGTTGCATGGCTCGACCAAGCACAACGCACAACATCTCCATTTCGACCGGCTTCGTCACAAAATCCCAAGCGCCGACTCGAATGGCTTCGATGGCTGTTTCCAAGCTGCCGAACGCCGTCATCACCACGACCGGAATGTCGGGCCTGTTGGCCACGACGCGTTCGCAGAGTTCCAGTCCCGTCATGCCGGGCATGTTGACATCGGTCAACACGACCTGAGCGTCCGTAGTCGGCAGAGCGTTCAACGCATCGGCGGCCGATGTAAACGTTTCAACATCACAACCTCGCAGCGACAAATCCGTCTGCAACAGGTCGCACATGTGGCGGTCATCATCGATGACGAAGATTCTTCCCAGTGTACTCATGATGTCTTCTAAATACAATCGTGGTTATTTATTTGAAGCCTGACGCGCAAGCGAAGCAGATTCTTTGTTCTTCCTTCGCTTGCGCTTCAGGCTTCAATGTGGGCGTTGGTGAGGTCTCTGGTTTCGCTGTCCCGAGGCAGGCATACGGTGAACGTGGTTCCTTCCGGTGAACTTTCAACCGTCATCCAGCCGCCGTGTTCGGCCACGATACCGTGAGCGATAGAAAGTCCAAGGCCCGTCCCTTCGCCGACCTCGCGAGTTGTAAAGAATGGTTCAAAGATGTGAGCCTGATGTTCTGCTGAAATCCCGGTTCCGTTGTCGGAAACCCTCACGCAAACGCACGGCTGAACCCAAGGTTCGGCGGCTTCCGGATCGCCGGCATCACAAGATTCCAGAGCAATCTGAATCTCCACGCCGGATTCCTTCGACAGCATCGCATTCGTCAGCAGATTGGAAAACACCTGCTGCATCTGAGCCGCATCCACGTTCACCAGCACGTTGTCCGGCAATTTCGCCGTCACGGAAACAATGGCATTCCGCTTCTTCGCAATCGGTGACAGCAGTTCCACCGTACGATCCAAGATTGTGTTGAGGCTGCAGGCTGTGCGTCGCGGCGTTGATCGGCGCGCAAAATTCATCAGGTGCTGCACCAGCGTCGTCATGCGAGTTGCTTCTGACTGAATCACTTCGGCACTCTGGTTCATGTCTGCTGCGGAAAGTTTACCGCTGCGAATCAGGCCCGCGCGACCACCGATGACGTTTAGCGGTGTGCCCAGTTCATGAGCCATCCCGGACGCCAGTCGGCCCACCGTCTTCAGTCGATCCGCGTGCCGCAGTTGTTCCATCGCTTCAATGCGTCGAGTGGTCTCGCGCTGAATCACCTGCTGCGATTCGTGTAGTTTCTCACCCATTTGGTTCAATGCCGTGGCCAGCGTCGCCAATTCGTCCGAACCGGAAACGATAACCGGCGTGCGAAGGTTTCCGGTTGCCACCTGCTCCGTTTTACGAATCAAAGCCGCCAGCGGTCGACCGATCAGTCGCAGACCAAACACAGTCACCAGCCCGATCGCACCGCCAACCAGTGCCACCATCAGCACAACTGTGCGTTGAATCGTGTCTCGCGTGTATTGGTCGCGACGTTCCAGAGATTCCGAAAGTTCGAGAGCTCCGCGGCGGCCATCATTGAAGACAACCGCGTAGTATGAACAAAACAGGCCGGTGCCGTCGGAGTCACGAATTCGCAGAGATTCCAGCCGACCGGGAACAAGCTGCGTGAGTTCACGATCTGCAGCGACGGGCTCAGTTGCCGCATCAACCGTATTGTCGAGCCACACCCAGCGAATACGAACCTGCTGCTTGTTGCCTTCAATCTTCGCCACAAACTGCAACATTCCGCCGCGTCCCGTCGATCGCCACGCATCGCGAACCATCGGTTCCACCGTCGTCACAAGCCGCCCATGTCGAGCCGTCATTTCCTCTTCAAAGAACGCAACCTCCCGCTGCACCGACAAATAGCCGCTCACGCCAACCAAGCCGCAGGCCACCAGTAGAAAGAATAGAGTGATTTTTAACGTAAGCTTCATGATTTAAGTGTAGCGCTCGACGTTGTGAATTTCCACGCAGCCAGTATTTGGTCGAATCCATCGTCGATTACCCCACCTTGAAGCCTGAAGCGCAAGCGAAGAACCGTTTTGGAGTTCCTATCTCTTACCGTTCCTTCGCTTGCGATTCAGACTTCAATTTTGTGCCGATCGTCGCCGATCGACTTTGCGAATGCTGAGTCGATCAAGATTGAGATTAAGAGGTTGGGGGTTGACGTTGGGAGTCGGGAATTTTTCGGCACACGAAATGCAATTGCAGATTGCTGGCCAGCGAGCTGTATCGCGAATTCCGTGCCCAGCTTTGAAACTCTTCGAAAGAACCGGCTGGCGGCGGTGACCACTGCTGTTCTTCGGTCGGAACCACACTGATGTCAACCATCGAAATCACCGTTGGCGTTGGGGAGCGTCCTGCCATGAACTCACCCACCGTGGCTGCCGTTGAGGCTGCCTTCCATCAGGCGGAATCTCAGTGGAATGCCTGCGACTGGTTCACCGGATTCGGTCCGCTGAAGCTGCAGTTACGGGGGCTGACGTCGGTTCAGGCCGCACGATTGACGAAGGCGACCTGCGGTCAGGAATCGCAACAATGGCTGGCCGCCGCAACGTGGTTGGGCCGAGTCGAACAGGCGGCCGCCGCAGCCAAGGAAGCCGCCTTTAATGCCTGCGATGCGTGGGCCAACGGCGACTTTTCGCTGGCCAAACTGCAGATCGAACGGGCCTGCGCGATCGAAGCCATGTGGCACCAAGAATTTGTCTGGGAACCGCTGCGGCGAGCGATTTCCGAGTCGCTGGAACTCGCCTGACCACGGTTGTGGCCACCATTCTCTCACGCTGGCACATTGCTGGCCACCGGTTTCGGAGGGACTTCGCTTGCGTGTCAGGCTTCAATTTCCCGCACGGGCAGTAGCAAGTGGGAAACGGGAGTGCAAAAGCCTTGATCCACCGAGATAAACCCGGGCTGTTAAAAATTTGGCCTTGTAGTGGTTATTGATTTGCACAAGTTCTGTTCGGTGCTGGAATCCAAGATTCAGGCCGGAGGCCGAGACATCCATTGCCGGTGGCCTAAGCCACCGTGAAAGGATTTGTCGCCCTCCGGGCTAAACACAAGGAATAAAAATCATCTCAAACGCTTCCTCCATTGATCGTTGTCGACACCAAATGTTTAACACCCGGGGATAAACTCGGAGGCGGAAGAATTCTTCGCCACTAGGTTTACCTGTCAGTGAGCGCTTAAAACCAGCCATTGATGTGCGGGTTAAAACCGGCCACTGAGGGGTTGGGTATGTTGATCAATTTCGGCACGCGAAGTGTCGGGGGAGGTCCGCATGTCGAACCAGCTGTCAATGGCGACTCAT
>JBDNHJ010000155.1:0-13618 GCA_041688835.1 Fuerstiella sp. | reverse complement strand
AGCTTCAATGGGGCCGTCGTCTTTCAACGACGGAAACCGGCGAGGTGACGCTGGCGGTGGGCCACAAAAAAAACGCTTCAATGGGGCCGTCGTCTTTCAACGACGGAAACGCTGAAGACAGGCGGCAGGCGATAGCAGACAGTGCGCTTCAATGGGGCCGTCGTCTTTCAACGACGGAAACGACCACCTGACCGATCACCTCCCACGGGTCGCCGTCGCTTCAATGGGGCCGTCGTCTTTCAACGACGGAAACTCGTCCGTAATTATTAGGCCAAAATCGCGTGGATCGCTTCAATGGGGCCGTCGTCTTTCAACGACGGAAACAGCCTTTACACGGCAGCATCCCGATATGGTTGTTGCAGCTTCAATGGGGCCGTCGTCTTTCAACGACGGAAACGAGCGCTACGCCAGTGACGACAAATCTGGCTACACGCGCTTCAATGGGGCCGTCGTCTTTCAACGACGGAAACATGACCTCAAAATCACTGGTACGTTTTCGATCGGCGAGCTTCAATGGGGCCGTCGTCTTTCAACGACGGAAACTGATTGTGCATTTCCTTGAGCAAGCTGATGTTGATGCTTCAATGGGGCCGTCGTCTTTCAACGACGGAAACGACGTTTATTTGGTTTCGATAGGACTACCAAAACAAAGCTTCAATGGGGCCGTCGTCTTTCAACGACGGAAACTCTGCGCGGGTATAATGAATGGCAAAGAAAAAACCGCTTCAATGGGGCCGTCGTCTTTCAACGACGGAAACCAGATCGGAGGCAAAGTGAGCGCTAATGTCGAGCAAGCTTCAATGGGGCCGTCGTCTTTCAACGACGGAAACAAGAAAGTAGTCCCGCTGCTGGTGTCAATCGGCGGGGCTTCAATGGGGCCGTCGTCTTTCAACGACGGAAACACGCCCCATTCTCCCATCACCCAACTCATGGCTCCGCTTCAATGGGGCCGTCGTCTTTCAACGACGGAAACCACGCATTGCACTCACCGCAAGTGGAGCTCACCAAAATGCTTCAATGGGGCCGTCGTCTTTCAACGACGGAAACCGATTGCGAGACGGGCGAACGGCTGAAGGTGACCGAGCTTCAATGGGGCCGTCGTCTTTCAACGACGGAAACTACGCGACATCCGGCAGTTTGCCCGCGTCTGACGCAAGCTTCAATGGGGCCGTCGTCTTTCAACGACGGAAACGTAGGCATGGTAGCATGTTACCGACGATGTTACAATGCTTCAATGGGGCCGTCGTCTTTCAACGACGGAAACCTGCCAACGAAAAACTCCTATCCGACGAGATAGAGCTTCAATGGGGCCGTCGTCTTTCAACGACGGAAACCGCAGGCATCCCAAGCCCTGTGTGGGGCTTGAGTTACAGGCGGGTTTGCGAGAGGTAATCGCGTTGTGACGTTTTGGTTCGCCACGTTCATAGGGGAGTCTTTCTAACTGGTTGTCAAAGAACGACTTACGGCTGCGAGAGGTGAGGCATGTTTTTGCACCACTTCACCGCTCGACAATCCGCACTCTACTAAACTGTGACCGTCCTGTCGATCCGTGGGGCATTCGAAAATAATTCTGCGGTGAGATTACTTGTCGTACCGGAGGGCTAACGCCTCTCCGCTCGCCGGGGGCTCACATTAGTTTGGAGCATGAACATCGATCACTTGTCCGTCCGAGAATCTCGGATCGTGCGACGCCACGACGACGGCTCCCAGTCGAGGATCATACACGGCGATGGCGGCAGCGGCCGAGCCATGCAGTCGATGGAAGGCCAGCCCATATCTCCAGATCGGCGCTCGCCCTTCCACCACGACCACCGCCCCGCGAGGAATCACAGGCAACGGCGGCATAGGCTCATCCGGCGTAATCGGATGATCAACGCCGATGGAGTAAAAAACAATTTCATGCGTCGCGGTCATAGGATAAATTCCAGGCGGGTGAAGGGTGCTGAGCGTGATCGGTCACGTACCGGGTCTACCACGATGTCTTGCGGGTAACCAGCGCCGACCTCATCCTCGCGGATCGCCCTCCAGACCAGCAATCGCCAGCCATCAACGGAGACGAGATAACGATCCGTCGTTCTTCCTGGTTTAAGCCAACGCAGGCCATTTCCGCAGTTGAGGTGCTCATGTGCGTCCAGCATCTGCGGTGATGTCATGCGCATCAGAAATCTGAATGGATCGCAGTTGTCCAGATGTCGCAGGTTATCCCAGCAATCGGCCCAGGCTTGACGCGAGAGGAACGGAACGAGTCGCGTCGATGATCGCACTTCATCCAGAAACAGTAATCCGATCGCCGACAGAGTGATCTCGTCGTCAATGTGCTCGATCAGTGGTTCGAGCGTGGCTCGGTCCTCGAAGGAGACCAGTTGGTTCCAGTCGGCGACTGAAATGGAGGATTCGCGTTCGATACGTTCAAACAATGGCTTAAATGCCTCAAAACGAGAACGACTGAATTCAATCGGTAACGGCGGCAGTTCTAGCAACGCCGTAGACTGTTCGAAGATGTAGCGGCAGGGGACTTCCTTGATCATCCCGATGAGAACCATGTACGGCACCAGTGCCTTGAAGCCGCCGGTCGGATTGAGCACGACGTTGGCCGGTTGCCCGCTGACCGGCGCGTGATAGTTATTGATCTCCCGCAGACACCGCTTGGTGAAGTCGACCACACCGACGCGCCGGAACTGTTCAGCATCATCGACCTGCAAGCCGTTGACCGGTTCCGTGACCACCTCCAGCCCGAGCCAATGCCGCTTGAGATATCCGTCTACCGCCAGCGCACACGCCAGCCCTTCCGGCGTTGAAGAACTGAGCAGCAACACGCGGTCTTCGTCACGGACATTCATCCTCACGAGCGAATGAATCTCCGCCGAAAGTTTGCGATGCAGCGCGTCGCCTTTTGGTTCGACGTCTTGAAACGTCGTGAGCATCTGCCGCGCGGCCACATCACTGCCGCCTTGCTGAGTCACCCACGCGCGCAGCCGTCCCGGGGGCAACCGGTTGCCGTTGACATCAACCAGCAACTTGGCAGCACTCGTGCCGGTGGAACAAATGAAGGTGCGGGACATATCTAGCTCCGCCGCCGAAACCTAGCTTGTGTGGGTTTGCCATCGTCATAATCGACGTGCACCATAACGGCGTCGTTGGGCTTGAGTTGAAGACCAGCATTGACCCCCGTGCAATCGATCTCGGCGCCACCTTCCAGTCGGATCTTCGCCTGGCCCGGCTTCTTCTTGTGGAGCTGGATGAATTTGGCCGTCTCTTTGTGTTTGCCCGACTTGCCAAGTGGCTTGGGTGGTGGCTGTGGAGGGGCGTCCAGCTGCGGAGAACTCGAACGGGCGGAGTATCGGACATTGGATGGCTGATGGCCGACGCCGTCCGGTCCGGGAGACGGAATTGGTCCCGGCCAGTCCGGTTGTGATTGCCCCGAAACATTATGGGGCGTAGGAAGTACGGGACGTGCCCGGAACTGCTGAAGGCTCAGGTAATCGGTGAGCACTCGATCCGGCCTGGCAGCAAATTGTAGCATCAGAAAAAGGGCGTCGAGCCGTGCAATTCTTCGCAATCCAGTCTGAGTAGACACTCTCGGTTCATTGGATTTTGTCGCGTGCTGTTCAATGGCTGCGGTGAATGCCGCGATGAATTTGCTGCCGTCATTGTCGGTCACTCCGGTATTGCCCCAGCTTTGATAGCGAGATGTGTGATCCACCAGTTGCAGTGTGGCGGTGACGCGAATGCTGCCGAGACCGAGTGGTTTGCCCATGCCGATCTTGTGGGCACATTCTTCCGGCAGATTGAGCGTGCTGAGCAGGGCACCAAGTTCGATGTCCGTGAGGTTCTCGAAGCGGATACGACCAGAGAAGATCGTCGGCTGGCCGACTGCGTTCGTTTCAGCAACCGGTTGAATGAGCGTCGTCTGCGTGCGCGAGACCTTTGAGTTCTGATTCTTGACCTGATCGAGTTTTCGCGACTCATCCCAGCGATGCCAGTAGAGCTTGTGGCCGCGAATGGTTGTCGTGTCTCCCTTGATGTAGGTGGTATGCTGCCTCGCATCCGCTTTGCCGTTTTGAGTCAGGTATTGCTGATAGGCGGTGACTTTGGGTGAACCGAGGATTTGCGGAACCATCTCAGGGGCGAGCCACTGCCCCGGTTCGGTCACAACGCAGTCTTCAAAGAAGACCCGGCCTTTGATGGCTTGCTGCTGTTTTTGTTGCGTCTGCTTTGGCTCATGGCGTCGCTGCGGCACGCAGCCAAACATGGCTTCGGCGAGATCGAGACCCGCGACGCGGAGCGATTCCGGAACGAGGCTCGCCGGAGTCTCGTCGTACGGGAATCGAAACATTTGAGCCCGGCCGAAAAACACCAATCCCTGCGGATTGTTGGGGCCAACATGACTTGCATCGGCCAGGAAAAACACCGGTTCGCCGTCGCGCAAGTGTCCATCCTGAGGTCGGTGACTGCCGCGCGGTTGACGTTTCGGGAAGGCACATTCCTGCCACGGAGTGATCTGGTCGTCGTCGTGAAATCGCTCCCACTTCTCATCTGATATCTGAATGGCCCCCTTTGCTTCGCTTGTCAGAAACACGAACTCAAGATGCTTGAACTGCATATCTCCAGTGATAACTACAATGCTTGGCGTCAGACCATTTGCGTGGGTGGTTGCGATCGTCTGAACTCGCCGAAAACGCAGATAAAGGTCTGGGTGTCGCGGTCTTCCGTTTCGATTGACCTGTCTCGGAAAGAAGTAGTCACGAGGTTGCCGGTCAGCAGTCACATAAACCGCTTGGTGCTGCATGACGGGATTGGGCGCGAGGTTTGGCCTCGTTCCAACAAGAGACGGTCCTCCTCCGAAGGCTTGCTCAATGTCTCGACGCTCGACTCGCGCGAGTCCACATTCTTCAATGGCGCGGTGCGAGCCGTTGATGCGAACAATGCCAACTCGCACTTTCGCAGCAAACGCATCCGCTGAATGCGTCACCGCTGTCTGGGTCGTGATGTCAAACCCTGAAGTCAACCTGCCAAGATCCTCGATAAACCATGCCCGATAAGCCTTCCCAAGTCGATCATCGGCGACGGTGCGAAAGAACGGCTGCTTGTTACTGACGGGCTGAATCTTCGAGAACGACAGGATTTCAACGAGGTTGCGAATCATGCCACGGAGGCTGGAGCCCGGGATCATGGGGCGGCCATGATGGTCGCGGAATTTCTTATTGGTCGGCGGAGTGTTCTCAGTTTCCGTGCCGGGGATCATGGGGCAGTCTTGATGGTCGCGGAATGGTTCGGAACGTAGGTGGGAACTGCGGGTGTCCCAGTCTCCATTCTCCAACTGACGGACGGCACCGCGAATGAAGAGCGGCGTGAGGGCTTTGATCTCCAGATCGATCCAGCCGCTATGAGTACCGGGGACGAATTGATCATGACATTCCCACGGTTTGACTTTCTGCCCGGCAACATCAATGCCGCCTTCCACGGTAAAGATCGCCTGCGGAAGCGGGACGAAGTTGTAGGGAGCCATCGCGGTCGTGGCGGGAGTGGTCGGGTTGACGTGATGTGGAATCGGCGAAGTCATTGGCGTGCTCCCTTGTTGTCGGCGTCATTGCGGACGGTCATGAGTCGCGATGCGGCCACGCGAACGGCACCGGTTTGTGAATCGGTTTCGAAGTAATGCTTCACGGTCAAACGCAAGGGCATGCGAGGCGGTTGCTCAGTGCCGAAGTCACCAGCGGAACAGACCAGCGGCACGGCTTGCTCGCGACCGCTGCCATCGCCGACGCGAGTGAAACCATTCCGCGTCTCAAACCCCCTGTGCCTGTGCCCCAGCAGGACTCGATCTTCCGAATGAGGTCGCAGTGACGCGTCACACTCTGAACCGGATGTGTCGATAAGCCAGCGTCCGCAAAGACCGGAATCACCGCGCCACATCAGCAGTTCTTCTTGGTCACCGAAGAGCCGCAATTCGATGAGGTTGTCGAGCGAGACCTGCGGGCAAAGGTCTGGGAACGCGGACGAGCCGAGTTGCCAGGTGCCGTTATTTCGCAGGCCCCACGTGACACCGTCATCGCAGTGTGCCAGCAGCCAGCAACTCGTCGTCGGTCGCGGTGGAACAGCACGCTGCCCCAGCAGCCATTCCAGCCAGCGTGCGCACTCTGACGCATCGACGTTTTCAGGTTTGCAACCCGACAGCTCGGTCTTCATCGTGAACTCCTTTCGTCATGGATGCTGCGGACAGACGAATTCTGCGTTCCGCCCGCGGCGGGTGGCGAATGAAAGGCTTCGATCGCGTCATCGACGAAGCTCATGTCGTCCGGAGGCAGCGGCTGATTCGGGTTCAGTGTGATTCTGCGTCCGTTGTGAGGACCGCCGAGGCATTGCAACTGAGCCGCCCCGCGAGCCGTGCCGCGTCCGACGGATGCGGTGCCGCCGACGGCGACATCGCCAGTCATCAAGTCCTTCGTGAGCAACAGCAAGAAGCCAATATCGGCGTGTGTTGGGTTCCGTAGTTCGAGCGTCACGAGTACATTGCCGCCGTAGTCTGGCTCTTCATCGAACAACGCACTTTCGAAAACGCCCTGCGTAAATCGGTCGATACGGATGCGAGTCGGACGCTGCCGCAGGCCGCCCCGCACGACGTTTTCTGAGACTCGCAAGCGTGAAGCCTGCGGCTGGAAGTTTGAGTCGTTGTTGCCCTGCAATTCGGGACCGAACAGATCTTCGACGCGCTGGCGAGCGATGTTCTCGTCGACATGCACGACCCGCGCAATGCGATACGCTCGGTTGCGGAGTGCTCCGGCCAGACTGGTTCCCGGCAACACGGATTGATTCGCCGACTTCAAATGAATGACGTCGGGCGCGTCGGCGGTACGACCGGGACTTCGCACCAGCAGTCCGCCCGTGAAGGCCAGTGTTGCTTCGATCCGCACTCGTTCCCGGACATCGTTGAGTGGCGTCGCAACAGCCCCGATGCCAGCCAAGGAAGCACAGGCAGAGTCGTGCGTCTGTTCGATGCTGGCCAGTGGTTGTTTGGCGTCGGACATCAGCCATTCGAGCCAACCGCTTGCGGAACTCAGGTCGAACCGTTTGGCCTTCCAGCAGCGTGATTCAAGACGGCCCATGCCTCGCGAGCGGCGCGCCCCAAGTGCGACCTCACCGTCCGACAAGCCTGCCAGCGCGTGTGCCAAGAGCCCGATCAGTTCGATCTCGGATTTGGTGTCGGCAATCACCAACTCGAACCGCACGGGGAACGTCGTTCCGGCGGGCAGGACTTCGCCGTCGAACTTCTTGTTGTCCGCCGCTGTGCCGTGCACGCCATCGATCTTGACACCGTCACGAATCTCGACCGGCGCACCGTTCAATGAGCCGATGCTGTCGAAGACGACCAACGGGCTTTGCGTGCCTTCGTCAACGCCGCGACTGCCTCCGAAGAGCGTCGCCACTTGCTTCGGTTCGTCGCGCCCGTAGCCGGCCAGCCGGTCAGTCAGATAAGCCCGGACTGCGCCTGCGAGCGTCGAGCCTGTCAGCAACGGCGATCCGGTCAGTGCATCCCGCAACACGGGCATATCGACCGGGCTGCCCGATCGTCCGCCGAGACGTGTGGCCGTGAGCAGCACCAATTCCGCAGTGATCACCCAGCGCGCCGAGATTGTTCGCACCTTGCCGGGATCGCTCAACGTGAGTGGCGTCGCCATTGAAGTTGTCATTGGTCATTTCCCTTCTGCCGATTCTTCAACGCCAGTCCGGCCAATACAGCGTCAATCAATCGCACCTTCAGACGGTCTGTCATCTCAGCGAAGACGGTCATGACCGGATCGGATTCCGTCGCCGTTCCTGCGGGGATCAATCGGATGCGATTTGCCACCAACGGCAGGTTGAGCGGCTCTGTCAGGTCGCCTGCATCCACAATCCGCTTGAGCCATTCGCCAAGAGAAACGTCTTGTCCGTTCTCGTGCAGGCAGCGTTTGCGAAGCTGATCCATTGCGGGTTGTTTCAGGCGGAGTTTCTCATCTGGGTCTTTGAGCCACGACCGCAACTTGTCTATACCTTTTTGATTGTCTATGCCTTTTTGAATCGTGTCGATGGACGTTTGATTCCGCAGTGGTTCGCGCAGTCGGCCCAGCAGGCTGTTGCTGGGCGGCTTGTCGCGACCATCAATCAACCACCCGGCGATGAGTTCGATCTGGCGTTCAACTTCTGCGGTGGCAAGGCGAAGTTGCAACGTCGAGATGAGTTGCGGCGGTGGCGTTTGGGGAACGCCGACGGGTGGCTTCGATTTCGGCGATTCGAGACGGTCTCTTGCAGTCGACGGTTCGACAAAAACGAGACGCCCAAAGCCTTCGGCCTTCCGTTCGCCGAGTCCCGCGTTCTCAATGGCGATCAACTCGGCAACGGGGATGTCTGCCTTCACTTTCAAGACGAGCACCGAGCCGGTTGCGACTCCCAGCGCTTGCGGGAGTTCCAATCGCCATTTGCGATTGAACCCGCCAACGGTCTCGAAACTCCACCGAACGAACTGCACTTCAGCGCGACCACCGAACTTCTCTTCGATGACATGCTCCAACGACGCCGGGTCGAACTGGCCCGTCTGCGGATCACGGACGAGGCATGTTGAGACCAGCATCGCGTGAAACTCGTCACCCACGGCAAGGTCACGGCCAACCAATTTGCCGAGTTGCTGCCACTCGCGCGGCCGCACTGGCTCGAACTTGATCGTTGCCTCGCCGCCATACTCGGCCCGGCGCGAACGACCGATCAGCACGGTGTCACCCAGCAGTTCCTTGATACGGCTGAGGATTTGATCGCGCTCCGTCACGGTCGCGGCGCGAATTTGAATCGCCCCCGCAAAGTCTTGCCCGGCATCGAGTGACTCAATGGCAAAGAGTGCTCCATGCCGCTCTTCATCACTGTTGGGAGAACTCGGGGCGGTCCAGGCGCGACCCTTCTCGCGATCACGTTGTTGATGCACACGCCCGCTGACCGACGGTGAGTGGCGATATCTCGTGCCGCCGAACGTGACGAAGTTCTCTCCAAGCCCAGCGAGCGTTTCTTCAGGCCAATGTCCGTCGATTTCATGTGCTTCGTCCGGCCTGCCGTCGAACTTCGTGAGATCAAAGACATCAATCGACCGATTGTCGCCACCGTGTTTCTCCCTTCTCAATGCGACTGGGGTTGGCAGCGACCGGTCGTTGCCAGCCACCGGGTACGCATTCAGCCAAGCGATATTTCCGCCAAGAACCAGCGAGCGAAACTCCGTGAGCTTCGCTGAATCCGATTGCGGATCACCCAGTCTTCGCGCCAGCGCGCCGCGCACCATCGAGCCGGGAATGTAGCTCAGCGTGGAGACGGTGTTCGGGTCGTGTAGCGCGCCGGTCACGACAGCCGGCGCTTTCAGCGTGAGTCGAAATGGAATGTAGGAAACGACACTCATCAGTGGCCCCCTTTCGCAAGCGATTGAGTCCAATCGGTCTTTCCATCAAGCGACAGCCGGACGTGTCCGCGTCCCCGATTTCGCGACAGACCGGCGTGTCGGGTTCCCAACGCAGCCAATGCGAAACAGCGGAGTTCGTCCGCGTTCGGCGTCACCAGCCAGTTCAATGGCGAAGACAATGTCAGGTCGTGCACGATGACCCGCATCGATCGCAACGTGGTCCGCTCCGGCGCTCCGGTCTTTCGGTCTTCAGATGTCTGCAGGCGAATTTCGGTGAACCCGGCCAGAATCGTTGCCGGAGCAATCTGGTTGATCTCCCGATTCACACCCGCCTCGATCCAAGGTCGTGCCTCGCGATCGATGTCTGCCCTTCCGATTCTGAGGATGCCGGTCTCGTCCAGTTCGCCATGCGGCCCGAAGAGTCGCACGCCTGCCGTTTGCAGTTCGGGAAAATGCTCTTGCATGGAAAGCCATGCGTCGCGGAGCAGGCTCCTCACGGCTTTGCCATTCAGAAACGGAATGCCGAATTTGTCATGTTCAACTTCGACATCCACCTGCCCCGCCGTGCCTTCACCGCGACCGAACGTGGTATCGGAGAGCAGTTCCATTCGGATCGTTTGCGGAATCAGTTCGTTCATGGCCGCACCTCATTTGATGAAGTTGGTTTCGTTACGGTTTCGAGCGGCAGATGCAGGTCGAGCAGTTCTAAAGCATCGAGCAACGGCGTCCGCGTCAGATCGAAGAAGCCATCTTTCGCAACTTTCGCTGGAAGGGCGAGTGTCGGAGTGACCACACGCCAACGGTGGAGTGCGTCTGTGATTCCCCGAGGCCCATCCGAAAGGAGTTCCCGCAATTCCTTAGCCTTGTTCCGGCGTTGGTCCCATTGCGTGCCACGCAGTCCGCATTCGGGATCGTCCAGCAACACTTGATCGAGCCAACTCCACGTCTCAACGTCTTCCGCTGTGGTTCCGAGACGATAAGGCCGACAGGTCAGCTTCAGCGGCTTGGGCTCGTTGTCTTGCGGTGCTGAGTACTCGCGATCGCGCAGTTCGCCGAGCGACTGACCAGGCTTGGGTAGGCCAATGTGCCAGTCGATGAACGAGTCGTATTGTTGCTTCTCGACGATCCGCTTTCGCGCCGCGCGTTTGGCCGATTGACACAGCGACTCAGCGAGATCGTAGGCCCGCACGAACGGCGAATGATGCGGCACGATCGCCACGCCGGCACAGGCGCGAATCGGCTCGGACTCGGTTCCCAACCACCGCACTGGCTGCCGCTCCATTTCTCGCACGGCCGCAGCGGCCAGATCCAGCGCGATGCGGCCATCACAGAGAAACGTCAGGTCATCACCACCCAGCAGCACCGGGCGAATCGGCAGGAACCACGACAGTTTGTCCGAGTCACCTTCGCTTCGCTGGTTGGGCGTCTCCCGTTGCCGTTTCCGCTTCAATCGGAAGGCCAACCGACTGGCCCGGCCCGGTGCGTTCTGATCGCCGCGACCGAGCCACTGCACCACGTTGTTGTGGTCGTCCATGTCGGACTTAATCGCGTCCATGATCCGTTGCAGGACTGCGTGCAGCGCTGCGTCTCCCACCTTGATCAAATCGCCGGACCATTCGCGGTACTGCCTCATAACCTCTGCATCCGATGTGTCGTCTTTTGTGATGCACCGCTCCAGCCACTTTTGAATTCGGCTGCCGATGCCGTTTCCATCGACATGCACGACTCCGAGCAAACTACGCTCGCCACTGCTTGCGCCGATTTTATTCAGTTCATCCGTGAACTCGAACTGATCGCGGTTCGGGTGGTCTGGTGGAATGAACTCGTCCCAGCGTTGAGCCGCCGCCTTACGCACCTCGGGATTACTCATCCTCTGGGCTTGGCGCGACAACGGCGTTCCTCGTTCGCGCGAGTCGACGCCAACAACTGCGGGAAGCCCAGTGTGGGCACAGCTTGCCGTGACGCTCAGCCCCAGCAGCGGCGCGTCCGGTCGTCGCTCAAGTTTCTCCCGCGAGAGATCGACTTGCAGCGCCCGCAACGCTTTGGCCAATTCGCCGTCTTGATACGCCCGATGAGCAATCACGACCTCGACACCGGGCGCATTATCAAAGAGATTCCGAGTGAACTGAGCGGCAAAGCGGCGACTCTTGTCCTCAGCATCCTCACCATCAAATCGCACGATCGCATTGCCCCCCGCCGCCAGCAGGACATCATCCTCCGACACCCCTGACAGCGCGCCCGTTCTCGCCGTCGCCCAATCCACGAGCCATGACGCCCCCACCACGTCGCGCAGCCGGTTCGATCCAAAGACGAACCGCTGAATCCCGACAACATCAATCCCCGTCAACACCAGCATCGTTCCGTCTCCCATCTATGATTCCAACCATGCTCGCAGCGACTCCGTATTCGGAGCGACGCCGACTTCGGGTGTCCCCATCCACGTTCGCATGTCGTCCAGCCCGAAGACGCGCGGTGTGTTCGGAGCATCCCACGCCTCGCGCATCTCATCCTCTAGCACCTTGGCCTTCGGACCTTGATTGTTGTGATCGCCGTCCAGAAAGCAGACGAGCGCCGCGCGAGCCAGATCGCCACCGAGTTGTCTGGCGCGAATCACCGCCTCAAACAGTTTCAGTTTGCAAAGTCCTATGTCGCGACTCGTCGTACACGAAAGCGCGTAGAAACGGTGGTCGCGTAAGAGCAGAACGTCCATTTCGACCTGACGCTCGCCACGGAAACAATTCAGTCCGACGGCAACTTCCCAGTGCTTGACCTGCTGCTTGTCGGTGATTAGTTTCATTTCGGCTCGACAAAGATCGCCGACCCACTCTTCAAGCCAACCGCCGTGGAGAAAGTGCTGCCACCGTTCGAAACGAGACTCCTTCTGTTTGCGGCTCCCTTCCCAATCAGGCGACGGCAATTGGTCAATCGAGAGTTTGATTTGAATGGCATCCATGTTGACTGACTCGGTCATTCGAACCGGGAATTCCTCTGCTTGCTTCCAATTATTCCGGAGCCATTCGCCATCAGGATTCTGAGCACGCTGCACCCGAAAGAGACGGTCAGACAACGTGCTTTCCGTCGGCTTGTCCGAAGTCTTGTCACGCTTCGGCGGTATTTCCCTGATTGCCGGAATTC
Organism: Fuerstiella sp.; assembly: GCA_041688835.1. GTDB lineage: Bacteria > Planctomycetota > Planctomycetia > Planctomycetales > Planctomycetaceae > Fuerstiella. The sequence continues at coordinate 1,068 of JBDNHJ010000155.1, read as the reverse complement.
GGATTGCATCAACGTCGGACGGCGTCGGTAGCGGAGGACCAACGTCGCCAGATTCTTTCGTCGTGATTCCGTGCAACTGAAGCAAGACTTCGCGAGTGAGCGACACATCGAATCTTGACAACTCCTCGGCCCGTCCATCGTCGAACCGAAGAAATGCCGGACTCCGAATTCCGTCATCGTTCTTGGTTCCTTCGTCGAGATACGAAGCCTGACAGTCAGAACCACCGTTCTCACGACATCGCTCCGCGAACTCCATCCGCGCATGAGCCGCCATTGTCTTGGTGCCGCCCGTGTAGTTCAGGTGCGAGTCAGGTGGCAGCGTCTTGAATTCCGCGCGCAGTTGCACGCGAATGCTCCTCGCATCGGTGGCTGGAACGCAACATTTCTCAACCTCGAAACCCTTTTGACGCAGCACGTCCCGCAATCGATCCTTCGGTTCCGTCGTCTGCGAGGAATACACGAGCAACACGCGTTGGGGCTTGAGAGCCATCGCCGTCAAGTAATTTGGAAGCGGGTTCGAACCAACGAGCAGCACTAATTTTTCCATCTCTGAAGTCCCATTAAAAGACGATCGACCATCTCCGCACGTCATTCGCCTATATCCGCAACGAAAACGCAAGCCGCAAGCCGCCACTATTTTTCAAGTGGCATCAATCAGTACCACGCAAGCCGCTCTCTTCATTCTCGCCGACAAAGGCCTCGGTGAGTGCGAATCGAAACAGCGGAGAGATTCGGCGAACGACTCAGCTTGTTGTTCAACTCCGCCGCCGAACGCAAAAAGGGAAACGCAAAAAGGGAGGAAACGCAAAAAGGGGAAACGCAAAAAGGGGACATTGTACTTTAACTGTGTTGCGAGCCTTGTTATCGTGATTGAATGCCACGCACAGCCCGAGCATCGCAAGGCGGTTTTGTTTACCACGTTCTTAAGCGCGGTAACGGTCGCAATGATGTTTTTCACAAGCCGGATGACTTCCTCGCTTTCGTCAAACTGATGCGAGAGGCACACGAAAAAGTGCCCATGCGGTTGGTGGGGTTTTGCCTCATGAGCAATCATTTCCACCTGCTGCT
>JBDNHJ010000016.1:0-23351 GCA_041688835.1 Fuerstiella sp. | reverse complement strand
CAATCCGCGTCTGTTTCAAACCAATCCTTCAGCTCTAACAAATTTGACGGGCAACCGCAGATTATTCCTGCTTTTTACCGGGCCAAGTGGCCTGCCAGACCGCACAAGGCACAACCTGAGCTAACCGTACATCTCTCTTGCTTTTTTGCGCATGGTGGTTTTACAACGGTCCGGAAATTCTGAACCGAAAAGGAATTTCAGCCGCGACCACGATTTGCAGCAACTACATCACACAGAATCCCCAACTCGCCAACTTCATTGCAGAACAGCGAGATCAATTTGGTGAATTCAACACGGCTGTTGCGATCGAATCATTGGATGGCCGTACGCTCAATCCCGAGGCTCGGCGTCGCGGCATTGAAGTTCGGGCACGTCTTACCTCGCTCTACAATAAGGATGCTGCAAACGATGAGTCAGTTCTTTGGTCGCACGGAACTGCCATTGATGCGATGAGCGAACTGCCTGAAGCGACCGAAGACTATTTGGCTCAACTCGAAACGGCCAGAAAGGACAATGACTACTGGAGCCTTGTGCGTAACGATCCAGTGGCACTTACCAGCAAGCTGCTACGCGATGACAAAGACTGGAGAGCCGACTATCGAGAAAATCGGGAGTGGTATCTGGCGATGTTGGAAGTCTTGATGGCGTTGTTGGAAATCAACGATGAGGGCGACTCGCAAACAGGTCGGTTCATTGAACTCGACGATTTGCTGCGTGTTGTCGTTGATGGAAAACCTTATTTGATGCAGCTCGTTCCAGCGCCCGGCGAAACCCCGATTGAGGCTTGTATTTATTTTGAAACCTTCCGGCAGTTTGGCGCGGCAATCGTCATGGCAGCCGATGAAGGGTTGTCGCCCAGGGAGGTCGCCGAAGTCATTATCCTCAATCGCGATGCCTTGCTCACCAACGAAGACGAAGCGAACGGGCAAAGAATCGCAGAACCCGCTGCACTTGCTTCACGCTTGGTTGAGCTAAACCGAAATCGCCCGGACGTTTGGAAAGCTGCCCAAAGAGATGGTTTTGTTCTGTCTTTCGACAAGCTGACACCTGGGCTGTCACAGTCCGTTTTAGAGAAATATGCAGACCTCGGTACCGCTTCGCTGATCGTTACTCAGTATCCGGAGCTGGCGACCCAAGCGGCATCAATTGTTAACGAATACGGCGACTTGGGAGTCGCGGTCCTTGTTCAATACGATGGATCGGACACGTTCCGAGCACTGCTGCGTAGTGCTGACGTCGATCATCGAATCGCGATGGTGGCCGTCCTGAAGTCGGATGTCGGGTTGGAATCTGCGTTGGAGAATCCAGCCTATATCGACAAGTGGATTGGCGAAGACGGAAAGCCGCTTGAAGACGAATGGTGGACCAATGTGCCGCTGGTCGGCGGGATCGGCAAAGTTGCTGTGAACTACGCGACTGGTGTTCCCAGCGACTGGAGTGAGGTCGGCTGGGCGGCGTGGGATGTCGCTGATGTCGGCTTGATGGCGCTGACATTTGGTGGATCAAAGGGAGCGACCGAAGCAGGAAAGCTAGCAGCGAAACAAACAGCCAAAAGAGTCGGCAAATCGGCTGCTCAGAAACTGACCACGACCGGACTTAAGCGTACAGGAGCGGCTGTGAAGCCTACGGCCATGGCTCGGCTGATCGGAGTTGCCAAGGCGTCCAAAGTACCCAAGCCGATCCGGTGGACAGCTCGCACAACCATTCAACTTGCGAGTGTATCTCTAACGGCTGGAAGCAAGTTGGTTTCGGCAAGCCGCAGAATCATCCAAACGGCCAAGAGAATTCCGCCGGGCGTTCGACGTTGGGCAGCCCGAGGATTACTGGGGGCCAGTCTTTTTGTACGCGGTCCCGAACGTATTCGAGCCCTTATCTCATCGCTGAATGATGTTAGTGAGAAAGTGATCGGTGGCATCACCGATGCAATTCCGGCAGCTATCAACAACGCAATTGATCGCCTGAAGGAAGAAATGCGTAATCTGGCCAGTGGCAACCTCACAACGTTGACGTACTTTCTTGTTTTAGCAAGCACTGGATTGTTCGCTGCACTCTGCTTGTTCAGCCCTAGTCGCAAATTTGCATTCGCTGCGGCAGGTTCGGGTAGTCAACAGTCTGGCCGCACTCGCAAGTCCACACATTCTGGTAAAACGAAGTAAGGAGTCGATAACACGTGAATGATTCCACGATAGACATGTCGGCTAATGCCGAACGCAGTCAGTTCGATTCAAGCGGTCAAACTCGCAATTTGATGCGGGTCCAGATGCTTGGGGGAACCGGTGTCGGCAAGACCTGCTTTGTCGCCGGGCTTGCACTGTTGAATGAACAGTCAGACGGGCAAAGTTTTGTACTGCCAAATGACAGCGAAACGAAAGCGGTGTTTGATTCACTTCGTGCAACATTGGATAGCGGTCGCTGGCCGGGAAAAACTTCGCTCGTTAACACACTGCGTTTCTGGGTCAAGAAGGGTCGGCGACGCGTCAATGTCGAACTGTCCGACTTTGCCGGCGAGAGTTTTACCGATTCGATGCAGCGTGGTAATGACACACAGGCCGCTGAGCATGTCAAAACAATGGTCGGCGAAGCCGACTTGTTGGTCGTACTGCTGGACGGCAGCCTTGTTGACGCAGGCGGCGACTTTACGGACGCTCCACTGATTCAAGCCGTTTTTGAGCGGATGGAATCCGAGAACAATCGCGACTTAGAAATTGCAGTTGTATTGACGAAGAGCGATCTGTGTCGAAAAACGCCGATTCAAACGCCGGAAGATCTTAAGAAATTGGTGGACGAGCGTGCCCCGGATATCGCAAGGTTTTTAACGGAGCACTCCATCCCAACAGACTGGATCGCACTAAGTGTTTGCGGGGCCGACGCCACTGATCCAGAAGGCAATCCAATTTATGAAAAGCTTTCTCCGTCTGGCTACCAAGGCTTTTTCAACGCTTTGCTTTCTCGCGGACATCGGAAGCGTGTGCGGCTATGGAAATACACCAGTGCTGCATTGTTTGTGCTTCTGCTTTCCACGGCGGGATGGTATCAGATGCAAAAATCGCACATCGCGACCGCTGGTGAATCGATCGCAAACCCGGAGACTCCTATTGATCGGCTGCCCTCGGAAATCGCCGCCGCAAACGAACAGAAGTTGAAGGATCGGTACGCCAAGGAGTTTGAGTCTGCACAGAAAGCCATCGACAGCAGTGGCAACGTCGCTGCGGTCGATCTAGAGCTAGTCCGGTTTCAGAAGATGCCGGACGAACATCGCAAATTGGTGGCCGGAGGATGGGATGATTTACAGAAAAATGCGAATCAACGTATCGAACAACTGCTCTACGAAGCTGTGACCAATGCAGACAAACTGGGAACGGGCGAGCGTACCGATGCAATCGGAAAATACTTGCGAGCGTTTCCACGAGGGCGATACGCCGATGAAGTCACGAAATCGCTGGACGTCGTCAATCAAGCACGATACTTAACGGCTCGTGGACAGGTGCGAAACATTCCCGTCACCTCAGCCACAGCCTTGCGCAACAAGAAAGAAGCGATCGCCAAATTCCTCGAAGACTACGGCCACAGACTCGACGACGATGAGCGATTGGCGATAACGGCGACGAGAAACATCGCAGCAGATTTGTTGACGCCCCGGCAACACCATTGCAAGCTGGTTCGGACCAGGGGACTCGATCAACCTCGTGACCACGGTGTGCTAATCCGGGTCGACGGTGAACAAATTGCTAACTTCGATGACTCGGGTGATGTGCGAGAAAAGAGCTGGAATCGTGACCTGGCCGTCAACTGGCAGGCGGGCATCCCTGTTAACATGACTCTGGTTGACTTTGACGGTGGCGATCAAGACATGGCGTACTTTCATGGTACCAACCCGATTGCAATTTGTTTGCTTGCGAAGACTTCCGAGCCAACTCGGTATGCCGAAGGTAGCGAATACTTCGGCATAAATTTCCAACGAGATCGCCCACGCTTTCGCATCGATTTTTCTTGCAAGGAGCTACCCGAAGCTGACCTTAGAATAATCACCGATTACTTGCTGCCGGGAGAAGCGTGGTGAGAGAACCCGATTTTGTTTACGGCATCGTTCCGGATCGTGGTGAGTACGGATTCGAGGTACAGCCATCAGCCGCTGATCGCTTAGTTGTGACTCGGGTGCTGAAACTAGCGTCGAGTTTCGAGTGGACCGGACTCGTTTCGCCTGACGCTGTCGCGATCGCTCTGGACCCAGGCAGCCCAAGCCTAGTCGCTCGCTACACGACGGACCCTCGCGACCCTGACGGTCGAATCAGCTTGTCTTTGCAGGTTTGGATTGCGCACGACGAGCTCGTTATCGCGAGTCTGGTTGACGAGCTTTGGCCCGATCAGCGATTGAGCGTTTCCAAACAGCAATACATGCAATCGACTGGTCGGCGAGTTTGTGGACCAGAGAACTCTTTCGCCGCATCTGGGTTTGAAAACGTATCGGGCCAACAGGCGACTACACGAGCCTTAGTTTCGGGCCGCCCTCAAGGTTCACGCCCAAATGCAACCATCAGTTCGCGAAGCAGAAATGTATCTTCACTCGCGCTAAAGGCGTTTGCAACCCTGATGACGCTACTCAGTTTCGGACTCGCTGGACTCTGCTTCGATTTTCACCAGGAAAATGACCGTAACAATCGAGAAGCCGTTCAGTACGCCGCGCAGAGAGATCAAGCTAAAGAGGATCTAAAGAAGTCGCAAGACGGAGTTGCCGCGCAGACGCAGCAACACACCAGAGCGGTGAAATCGCTGAAGCTTGACATCGAATCACTTAAGGCCGAGGCGACTTCCAGAGTAGCGGAAGTCTCTCGTCTCATGGAGGTAATCAATTCCGATACGAACAAAGTGGATCAAGTGGAATTGGACGCACTCCGTGAACTGCGTCAGAAGGTTGAAGGCAACCTTAAAACCGCACAGGACGCGATTGATCGCATGAAGAATCCGTTACCTAAAAAACGCAACTTGTTGAGTGACCCTTCGGGAATTTGAAATAATTGATACCGCGAACGAGCAACAACGAATGATCGACCGTCAACAATTTTTTTCTGGTCTGAAGACGCAAGGACCAACCGAGAACCAAACCATCGAAGAAGTCAAAGTTGCGCAACTCCCGCAAGAACCACTCGGCACAGGAGGTCGGCGACATGCGCGATGCTGAGCCACGATTGTCGATCGCCAATCTTGCGACGATCGAATTGATGCGGACAGACTCGGATTACGCTCGCTATTGCGAAGGCGTCGATGATCGCGTTGATACGGCGATCACGGCCAAATTCTCAAAAGACGCAGACGCTGGCACCGCGGCGCAGAATCTGTGGATGCCGCGGTTGATCGCTCAGCGGGCAAAGCTTTACTGTCAGGAAGTCCTCTCGATTCCGGTCGACCGACATGTTGAACAATTACGCGATTGGTTTTTCGGCCTAGGATTGTTCGGGGTTGCGGTTCCGCACACCTTCCCCACAGCCACGATCATCGGTACCGATCGTCTGGAACTCACCGTCATGTATTCCGACGTCGCCACACCAACTCGCAAAGCCCGCCCCAACGGCGTGGGAGGCTGCGAAGTCTTCTGCGCCGTCGCCGACAACCCACCCACGAACCCCGAAGACTACCGCTTCGTCGCCTCCAGCACTCGCACCCCGGAACTCATCAAGTTCAAAAGCGAAGACGGAGGCAAAACCGCCAACATCCTCCTCCGCTGGGTCAACACCATAGGCGAACCCGGCCCTTGGTCCCAAGTCGCCAGCGCCACAATCCCAGCCGTCTAAGCCGGGAGCCCCGGCGGGCGATGGCGTGGCACGATGCCGTCATTCGACTTGCTCCCCGCCCGCCAATAGCACATTCTTAGCTCCCAAGTTGTGAATCGGGCGGAAGAATCGTTGGGTAATCAGCCGGCATTCCGGTACCATTCGACTAACTGTTGCGTTTTCTTATTAGGTGAGTTTGGAATTGAGAACCCGAGATGCCCTTGGTCTATCGCCCCATGAAGAAAGACGACGACGACCTGCCCCTGTGTGGTTCAATGTCAAAGGAACTCGGAGTGCGCATCCCACCGTCGGATTTTGCGGATATAGATGTGTCTGATTCTGCAATGATCGAGCTAAACGGACGCGGTATGTCGGTTGGGCGTCATTGGACGATGCTACCAGCCCACTTAATACCCCAGCGACTTGCTTCGTCATCCCCAGGTGCCACCGGGTCAAATAGGCTCGCTTGTTTTCGTTTCGGCTCCGGCGACTTTACGGAGGGCGAACTGACCGACGACCTTCAACTTGTGTTGAAGCCCGGCCAAATCGACCGTGGCAACGTAGTGCCCGGACGAGCGATGAACGTTGACGAATTTCAGGAAGCACTGGCAGCAACTCGCGAACAGTGGGAGATCGACGAGGAGTTACTATGATTGCTGGCCGGTTCTTTAACAACGTTGCGTTTCGACGGTACCTCGAATTGCTCGGCCAACTGCACGACTTGATTCGCAGCGAAAATGACGAGTCTGCGGAAGGCGAGCAACTCCGAGACCAGATGGACGCCCCGTCCGACGCACTGGACGCGGAGGAGATCGAAAGTGTCAATGGTATTTCCGCAGATCTGTACACCTTGGCGACAACCAACGCTGCGCAGCCGCTGAAGCCGACTGACGAAATCGAATTGACAATCCGCAAGGCCCTCGAAGCCCGCAACGAGCGCCAATTTTCTGAAGCGATCGTACTGCTGCGTTCCGCCGCCCCCTGCATCGACGCCGCTAACCTCAGCTACGTCCGTGGGAGCATTATGTCGGAAGCTGGCGTCCCTCGACTTGCGGCAGATTTCTTTCTGCACGCATCGACCCTTTCCCCGTCGAATCTCAATTTCCGATTCATGTGGCTGGCCGCACTGGCGCATAGCGATCCCAGAGCTGCACTGACGGAGGCGAGACGAATCCTGAATGCACCTGAAGATTTTCCGGCAAAGATTGTTTTCAAGGCCGCAGATATCGTGTTCACCGCCACGAAAGAACTCCCCGTCGATCCAGCAAACGCAGAGATCAGGCGATTGATCCCTGTTTTTGATGAGACAATCGTTCGGCTGCAATTGAACGGAGACGCATCCGAAGAGCCCGGTCTACTGGCTGCTGCGTTTACCTTGCTGGGATTTTGCCACGAGCATCTTCAGCAAAACGAGGTCGCATTGCGATATTTCGAGAGAGGCCTGCTGTTGTTTCCCGGACACGATGCGTTACATATCGCGAAAGGGATTCAACTTTATGGCGTTGACACGCAACAGGCCGTTCAGAGTTTCTCCGAAGCCATCCGATTGCAATCTCGTCTCGTCTGGCCGTACTTCTTTCTGGCCCACCATAACCTGTGTACCGAACGTTACCGTGACTGCCTGTCTCTGGCCGGTGAAGCCTTCGCTCGGGCACCGTCGGACGCAATTCGCGCAGACTGCCTAGAGTGGATGGCGATTTGTCAGGCGATGTTGGAACATCCTGCCGAGCTAGTGTCTGCCGCGTTCGAGAAGGCGCTTCAATTGTCGCCGGGCAACGCGAGAATCCTGCACAACCAATCCTTGTTCGACAAGCAACCCTCGATCGGTACGACACGGAACTGGCAACGTCTTTCACAGGAAGAGTTGCGAAGCATGGGGCACAACCAGTTTCAACCGTTGGCCGCATAGCCGCCATGAAGCTCGACGCAATTGCGGTGCGAGTTGTTGGTCGAAGAGTTGGCCACGCTTGTCAGTTGCGACTTGAGCTGAGCAACCAGTGCCGCCGCCTGATCCCGCTGCCGCTTCAACTGCGTGAGTTCCTTTTCGAGTGAAGCTCCCATCTCTTGAGCCGCATGCTCGGCCGCAGAGTTCACATTGTTGGCAAGGGCCGCTGCTCGCAACGACACGGCTGCATGAAGCTCGAATTCGCTCTCTGGAAGTGATGCCGCAGATTCACGGATCACGTTTAGCTGATCGACTCGCGCCTGATGGAACGCGAATGCGATGAAGACGTGCTGCTTGGTTGCTACTGCATCAGCGATTGAGCGGTTGATTGCCTCAGCATCACCTGCACTCTTAGCCTGTTGTTGGATGGCGTTCAAATGAGCGGAAACGTTTCGTGCAATTTGTTCCGGTGCGGTAGGTGGAGGCATACTTCGGAGCGCAGCAAACCTCAGCAAGAGCTGTTCGCTTCCCGCAATTCGTTTTCCGACGTTGTCTCGCTGAGTGCAGTTAAACAGTTCGTCCCAATCCGCTTTCGCAGACTCAAGGTGTCGCAGGACTTGGATGGCCTGAGCAAATTCCATATCGAACGCAGCACGTTGCAACTCCAAGTCGATCTTCGCGAGGGCCGCGTTCGATGCTGTTTTCTCTGGCACGCTGTTGTTGCCGGAAATCGCCTGCTTGAATCGATCTACCAAACGCAGAGGGGAACGGGATCGGGTACAACAATGAGATCGTCCGGTTCTCTGCGATGCAGCGTCAGAGCAATTCCCAATGCAGCGAACATCAGAACAGCAAACGCAAGCGGTACCAGCATGCCAGAGTACCACCATGCGCGCTGAGCCGCTCGTCGACGCTGCTCAACGGAAACGCTTGCAGTCGAAGTTTCATTATCATTGGCAGTTACATCAGCCGACACGTTACTTGTCCAAATCAGTGTTTACCGTCTTCACACGGTACGCGATTGCAGCGATCGTGACGGCAATCACGGCGATTCCCAACGCTGGTAGAGACCAGTGCAGAAGGCTGAAAATGGCTGCCTGAACAGAGAATACGGTGGCCCCAACCAGAGTACTGTGCAGCAGCACGGGGCTCGCAGACAGATTGCCGCGCGCGAACATAGCCAAGTGGGTCGCGTTTCCAGACAAGAGCATTGCCACCAGTCCAAGCAGGATCGCCAGCGAAGTGGTCACTGCGGTCGCCCAAACAGTGAAGGGGATGACAGCGATCGCTAACCCTGCCACGATGAAGGACAGCCAGTGATTCTGCTGCGACTTCCTAGCGGACACTTTTTTGGCCGCGTCGTTCTGTTCGTCGCGCTGCCTGCGCTCTTCTTCTGCGATGGCAAGCTCACCCCAGCCCGCGAGGATGTAGGGGCCGAACACAACGGCTGGGTCACGTCGAACTCGCTCGATCACTTTCTCATCGGTACGTGTTTCGGTGAAAAAATCCCATTCAGTCCGTTCATCTCGGAACAATTCCCCTTCCAATACACGGAGTGATCCCGACATCCATTCCGGGCAGGCTTCGATCAAAACGCTGTATTTCGTTGGAAGAGGATGTACGGTCGAATCAGGTTCGTTCAGAGTCGGATTACGGACATGATGAACATGTCGAGCGAGCCTGTGCTGAATTGTAAAATCCGTCAGCTGGACGGTTTCGACAATAACTCCATGAGCACCAAGGTCATTCGCAGGAGTGTCATGATCCACACGTTGCGTATTTTTCGTTCCAGCAAATTCAGCGACAACAACTCGGCGAAAATAAGTAAAACGGCAAGTTGACGACGTCTCCTGAATCTGACCGACGATCTTCTTCTGTTGGAGTGTGTCGAACAGAGTGAAGACGTGATTCGTAAATTCGCCGCACGCCAGTTTGAGATTGCAATGTGCCTGGGTCCACGCTTCGGCTGGAGGAAGGTTCGCGAACTTATAGTCCACGAAAGAACGCGTGGGTGAGGGAAAACGAATCTGTTCCAGCATTTGCTGTTCTACATCCGCACTCAGCTCGGCTCGCATCGCGTCGGTCAACGCTTCGCCCCGGTGTTCTGTGGCGGCTCGCGCGATGGCGGTGACGAATTCACTCAGAGTCTATCCGGAAATCCGCTCTTGCCGTAAGTGAAATAATTTCAGAGAGTTAGGGCATTTCCAGTTCGTCATCGCAAAGGATTGCCCGATGTCCACGCCCACGGCCCGTAAAGCTTACAAATCAGATTTGACAGATGCGCAATGGATTCTCGTTGAACCGTTGGTGACGAAATCGCGAACTGCAAATCGTGCTGGCCGGCCGGTCGAGATTTGCCTTCGAGAAGTGGTGAACACGATCTCCTACTTGAACCGAACGGGCGGCCAGTGGGACATGCTTCCGCATGATTTGCTTCCGAAGAGGGCGGAGGCGCCATTTGCTTGTGGATGTGCTGGGTTTGTTGATCGCAGTCGTGGTGACGTGTGCGAATGCTGACGACGGAACTGCGGCGCCTTTGCTGCTGGAAAAAGTGACGGTCGAAGATCAGCCGCGTCTGCAAGTGATCTTGGGAGGCAACAAATATCGCAACCACAGCCTCAATGCGTGGATGAAATTGCAGCGACCGGATTGGAAGATCGAGGTCGAGTCTCCCCCACCAGGAAAAAAAGGTTTCAGCCCGGTGTGCAAACGCTGGGTCGTGGAACGTAGCAACGCATGGCATGGACGGTGTCGACGAAACAGCAAAGACAACGAACGACGCACCGATTCAGCGGAAGCCATGATCAAGCTCAGCCATATCGGAGTCATGATGCGACGCTGCGCGCCACCTGCAAAGGACCCCGATTTCCGCTACCGAAAAAATCTGCTCCACACTGCAGGATAACTGCAATTCCCATGAGACCATTTCCGGATAGACTCTCAGTGCTCATGTTCCGAGCGATTCAGTCCCGGCAGGGACGACAGACTTTTGCCTGTGACTGACCTGCTATCGTCCGCCGGGGTCTCGTTACGTGGATGGCATGACATCTGTCGGCTACCGCCAACGGCAACAGTCTGTCGTCCCGCTGGGACTGAATCGCAGTCACGGGCATCTGGGGCAGCACGAAGGGGGCGGGAGTGCCACAGTCCAACCTTGGGCCGGGAGCTGGCTGAGGCGGCCGCCGAAACACTACTTGCCGCGCAGCTTGCCGCCCAGCATGAACAACGCCACGCAGGTCAGCAAAGCCGCCGGCAGTTCGAGTTTATTGAAGCCGTAGGTGTAGTCGTACACAATCAGCCCCGGCAGGATGCCCAGCACCATTAACTGAATTAACCAACCGATTTGCTGTTTCATGTGTCGAAAACCGCAGGCCAAGGATCGAGCTCAATAAAATGAGCGGCTTCGATGGTTCGAAGCCGCTCAAAGGGTCGGGAGTCTTTTTCTGACGAAAACATGGGTGTTGCTGTGATCGCATTCGGCGAAAAAGACTCTCGACCCTCTTCACACAGCTGTTAACGTCGAACTGTCGAAAGTCGAACTAGTTCTTACCCAACTGACTCAGTTTCACAGTGACTGGATCCAACTTGTTATCGCCCACTTTGACGGGGAATGTGTGGCGGTCCCTTGATCCTTCGGCCTTGTAAACATAGCCCGGTCGTTCGTGCCACATGCGAAACTCGTGCTCACCAACAGGCAGGTTTTTGATTTCAAAGTTGCCCTTCTCGTCAGTCACAGCCGCGTAAGGATGATCCATGACCAGCCAATAGGCCAGCATCGCTGGGTGAATATCGCAGTTGACTTTGATTGGCACATTATCCTTCGAATTCAGCGGAAACAGGACACCTTCTCCGGCCACCGTATTGGCAGGAACCAAGACGTTTTGCTGCTGATTCTTGAATGGATTGCTGTGCGTGTTGTGTGCGATCGGGTCGCTGTTTAGCACTTCCACCGTTTGCCCCGCCTGCAGCACCAAAGTGTGAGGGATGAAGACGCAATTTTTCTGATCAAAAATCACCGTGGCAGGCACCTTAGTGACTTCCTGGTTGATGTCCTTCGGCTTCTTGTACAGATACACGAAAACGTTGGCGACGCCCTTGGTTTCCTTGTCAATCAGCAGGTCGTTAGCGAAAGTGTCCAGTGCCGCGCAGACCTCAGGGTCTTTGACTACATCGCCGTTTGCGTCTTTCGTCTCACCTTTTTTGATCAGCAAAACCGGATCCGGCACGTCGCCGTCCAGAACCACAGAACCCGTAATGGTGCCCCATTCGGCGCAAGTTCCCGTGGCAGACAGCAGCAGCGTTGCCAACAACGCTAAAGACAGTTTTTTCATAGATTTGACTTTCAGGTAGAGAATGGTGTGATGGCACAGTGACTGGTCGTATTGAAGAACAAAAGCTGACTTTTTCAGCGACTTTCCTGTCTGTTCCTGTGAAGTACGCAATCAAATCACCGGCCGGCGGGAAGCGGCAGCAGCGTGCCGACTGTGGTGCCAGTTTACGCGAAAACTGACCAAAGTCGACGGGAGAGACCCTGTTTCCCACGATTCCGAACGTCCACTCGCAATTCAAGCACGCCCACCCAAAGGCAAAAAACGCACTAGATTTGCAAGCGCAGCTCTGGGTTGTCAAACTTTGGCGGACTATCGTTTTTAAGACACGCGGAATTCCTGAATGCTATCTCGGCTTGCCACTTACACTCTGCTCGGAATCGAAGCCAAGCCTGTGGAGGTTGAGGTCGACATCTCCCCCGGTGCCTTGCCGAAAACAATTCTGGTGGGACTGGCGGAAGCCGCCGTGAAGGAAAGCACTCATCGGATTGAGCGAGCTTTGGTCAACAGCGGCTATCGCCGCCCGATGGATCGCGTGGTGATTAACCTGAGCCCCGCCGATTTGCCCAAGGACGCAGCCTCATTGGATCTGCCGATCGCCTTGGGGCTGTTGATTTCGGATGAGCAAATCGTCGTCAATCCAGAAGTCAATGCCGTCTATGTCGGAGAGCTCGCGTTGGATGGCAGCCTGCGTCCTGTTCGCGGCTCACTCTCCATGGCCATTGCGGCGCGTGATTCGGGTAAAACGCACATCGTCGTCCCAGCTGCCAATGCTCCGGAAGCCGCTGTTGTCGAAGGCATCGACATCATTTCGGCGGGAACGCTGGCAGAAGCCGTCGGTTTTCTGACCGGCAATCTGCCACTGGAACCTGTGGTCTTCAGCTGGAACGCCGCACGCACCGATTTCGGCGGCTACGATGTTGACTATGTGGACGTCAAAGGCCAAGAAATGGCCAAGCGAGCTCTAACGGTGGCCGCCGCTGGCAATCATCATATCATGATGATTGGCAGCCCTGGGACAGGAAAAACACTGCTTTCGCAGCGTTTGGGCACCATCTTTCCCGAACTTTCTCCGGAAGAAAGCTTGGAAACGACACAAATCTACAGTGCCGTCGGGCGCCTCGAACCCGGCCAGCCACTGATGCTGAAACGCCCGTTCCGCTCGCCGCATCACACAATCAGCGAAGCGGGGCTGGTCGGCGGTGGCAGCATTCCTCAGCCGGGAGAAATTAGCCTGTCTCATCACGGCATTCTGTTCTTGGACGAGCTGCCGGAATTCAATCGGCGAACTCTGGAAGTGCTCCGGCAGCCGTTGGAAGATCAGTGCGTCACGATTTCTCGAGCCATGGGCAGCGTCACGTTTCCGGCCAATCTGATGCTGGTGGCGGCCATGAATCCCTGTCCCTGTGGTTTTCGGGGCGACCCGAAACGCCAATGCAGCTGCAATCCGATTCAGATCGAACGCTATTTGGGACGAATCAGCGGGCCGCTGCTGGATCGCATTGATATTCACATCGAAGTCCCGCCCGTGCCGTTCCGCGAATTGTCGGACACCAAACCCGGAACATCCAGCGCCGAAATGCGAGACGCTGTCGTTCGAGCTCGACAATGGCAGCAAAAACGCTTTGAGTCGGTCAAGACGCGGGTGAACGGAAAGATGAAGCCCCCCGAAATTCGCATCTTCTGCAAATTGGCAGCGGATGCGGAAGAACTGTTACGTGCGGCGATGGAAGAAATGGGCCTTTCCGCCCGTGCGCACGACAAAATCCTGCGAATCGGTCGCACAATAGCCGATTTGGCTGACAGCGAAGAAATTCGCGCCGAACATCTCAGTGAGGCGATTAACTACCGCACGCTGGACAGAAACTATTGGCAACAATAGCTTTACGTTGCGGAGGCTGGGATGTCGACACAACAGAGTCAAAACGTTTGTAACGCAAATCCAACATCGAATTGACTTAACCGAGGATCGCTGTATCCTATGTGGTCGAGCCAAAGAGAATTCACTGCAAATCGAAAGAACGACGGTCAAATGGGACGATGTGAGCGACAACGAGAAATTGCCCGACGCCGTAAACGACGTGTGCAACTCACAAAAGTGCGTGTGAAGTACGCTGCGGCAACTTCAGACACAGAAAAAGCCGAGATCCTTGCGAAGGCCCGCCGGATGAGCCCCTTCATTGAGCTTGAGCCGGCTGCTGCTGCCGCCGCTGAGTAACTCAAACGCCTGTTTTCAGCGTTGAGTTTTGAATCCTGCCAACGACGAGTGCCGATGCATTCGTCGTTTTGCGTGCGCCGAAATTCAGGGACCGGAGGTTTTTAGAGTCAGGTGTCGGCATTTGATGCTTAGACTGGGCTCGTCACCGTCAAAGCTAACGTTCTGGGTGCGGTCTGGATGAGTCGCATTCCCTGCGGCTGCGATATCCATAAGTCGTTTGCAGGCTGAATTGTACCGGATGGCAACCGGCATTCCGCACGTTAGAATCCGCGAATGAATATCGTATACATCGAAACCTCAGTCGTGAGCCACGCTTCTGCGCGGCCCAGTTCCGACATTCAAATTGCTGCCCTGCAGCACCAACCTCGTGAATGGTGGTTAGTAGAACGCCCGAAGTTCAAACTCGTCACTTCGCAACTCACCGTTATTGAGGCTTCTGAGGGCGATCCATCTGCCGCTGCCGACTCAATTTGCTTAACAAACACAGGTTCCACTTGGCACTGACGTTGATGCCCTTGCCAAACTGATTCTGGCGAACCACATGCTCGCAAAGGCTGGTGCCGACGCGGTCCATGTTGCCGCTGCTGCGATTTCTGGTGTAAACGACCTACTCACGCAAAACTGTAGACACATCGCGAACGCACACGAACTTCCTCGTGTCTATCGCTTGCTCCAAGATGAAGGCTATGGCCAGCTTCTGATCTGCACACCAACCGAATTTTTGGGCGGAGATGACGATGACTAAGAATTCAATCCTTGACGAACTCCACGCGACTCGTGAACGACTGATGGCTGAATCGGAAGGGACGATCACTGGTTTGCTTGATCGGCTTCGCGCGGACCAAGCGGCTTCAGATCGTCCGACATTCAAACCAGCTAAGCCCCGTGAATCCCTGACATCGCTTGGTGGACGCGTCGGTTGTGATGAAGAACTGTGATGAAGAACTGTGATGTTTGGCGCGGCGAGCGTTGAATGTCGAAGGAGGCGTATGAGTTTTTCATTTGTGGCGTCTGAGTCTGCTATTGTGTGGCTCGGTGAAGGATAAGCGTCGGGAAGAAATCATGAAGTGAACGTTCCACCTGAACCGCCCGCTTGTTAAACTGCCCCCCCAACCAAGACCGCCGTGAGTGTGGCTGCCTTGAATTCAGCATTCGACCCAGCGCGTCACATCGTTATTTTCCAGAGCGACCGAAACTTCGACTTGGTCGTCAGCAAACTCATGAGATTCGAAACCAAAGCGGTCCACACTGGGGTCCACAAGGATCAGCAGTACAACAGTGTGATCACGCCGATCTATCCGACATCCACGTTCTACTGGGATGATCTGGAAAAGAACTCCGGCTACGACTACACGCGTTCCGGCAATCCCACGCGAGACGCCCTCAACGAAAACTTGGCGGCTCTGGAAGGTGGCGTCGGCTGTGTGACAACGTCTACTGGCATGTCCGCCATCCACTGTGCATTGTCGATCTTCGATCACGGCGATCATGTTGTGGTCCCCACCGACGTTTACGGTGGCACCTTTCGTCTGCTGACGCAATTTTTGGCGCAGAAGGGACTGCAGTTTACCTTCGTCGACATGACCGATCTGGACGCGGTCCGCTCCGCAGTTGGGCCACAGACCAAAGGCGTTTGGATCGAAACTCCCAGCAACCCCATGATGAAGGTCATCGACCTGCAGGCGGTTGTTGAGATCGCACAGCAGCACAACGCGATCACCATTTGCGACAACACATTTCTGTCTCCCTACCTGCAGCGACCGTTCGATTTCGGTGTCGACTTGGTGATGCACTCCACCACCAAATACATCAACGGGCATTCTGATGTTGTGGGTGGAGCCGTGATTTCACGCGAACAACCGCTGGCCGACAAGATGTCGTGGCTGGTGAATGCTCTGGGATTGGCGTGTTCACCATTCGACGCTTGGCTGGTGTTGCGAGGCGTCAAGACGCTGGCCGTGCGAATGGAAGCGCAGCAGGCATCGGCAGCAAAAATTGCGAGATTCCTCGACGATCACGCGGCGGTCGAACGTGTGTATTATCCAGGCTTGGAATCTCACCCGCAGCACGAACTGGCCAAACGTCAACAGTCTGGTTTCGGAGCGATGCTAAGTTTCGACGTGAAGGACGGTCGTGCCATTGCAGAACGCGTTTGTACGGCCACAAAACTATTCGACATCGGCGTGTCTCTGGGCGGTATCGAAAGTCTGATTTCGTTTCCGATTACCATGAGTCATGCGGCGATGTCACTTGAGGGTCGCGAGGCCGCCGGAATCACGGAAAAGACCGTGCGGATTTCTGTGGGACTGGAACACGTCGACGATTTGATTGACGACCTAACGATTGCTCTGAGTGGAAACTAGAGTCTTTTTTCGCGGCTGCTGTTGGGTGGCCTGTTTGATGCCGACGACACTTTGATATGCCGCTGACTCTCGCCGAATACGCCGACTCGCTCGACGAGCGAAAACTAATCTGGCCCAAAGTCCCTGCGCCACAACCCCTGAAAGCCAAGCCCTCCATCGCGCCGTTGCCCGGAATTCGCGTTGTGTTGTGGGACATCTACGGCACGCTGCTGCGCACGCCGGATGGTGGCTTCACTCTGTTTCCAGAACCGGAACTCCGGCTGCAGGTGGCTCTGGAAAAAACGATCCATGAATTCAACATGTGGATCAGCATGTATCGAAAACCGGGTCCGCCGTGGATGTCGATGATCAATCAATATCGCGACTATGTCGAACGTCTGGCGATGGTGGCCACCAAACGTCGCGGCGACCTGACCGATGTGAACTCCGTCTTTGTGTGGCGGGCGATCGTGGATCGTTTGTTCGACAAAGAATACGCCTACGAAGAAGATACGCTGGGTGACGAAGAGGAACTGAGCCTGAAAATCGCTTATTTCTTTCACCGCAACCTGCAAGCCACCGAAGCCCGCGCGGGAGCCTGGTCGGCGATTTTTCAGCTCAGTGAATGCGGAATCATGCAAGGCGTGCTGGCCGATGGTCAGCCCTTCACGATGACTCAATTGACTGCGAGCTTGGTGGAGCAAGGCCTCGCAGCGCCGATCTACAAGTATTTGCCGTCAGACCGAAACGTGCTGTCTTACCAGATGGGAATTCGGAAACCGTCCAAATCATTGTTCGAACATGCCATTGCACGGTTCGCCGACGCCGGCGTGGATCCAGCGGAAATCTTGCACGTCAGCTGCCGCCTGAAGACGGATCTTGTGCCCGCCAAAGCCGCCGGAATGAAGACCGCTTTGCTGGCAACCGAAAAAACAGGGCTTGAGGCCCCGCCCGAATTTATCAAAGATCCGCAAACTCGACCGGATCGATTATTGACCGATATTGCCCAAATCACGTCCATTGTTGGATAATTGCAGCGTTTATCGATCAAAGTGCGCATCTGGAATTGAACCTTTCGCCGACTCGCCCAGCTTTCCGGTTACGATATGGGTCGGGACACCTTTCACGAAAACTCGACTGATTCTCGGGTCCGTAGAGCGGACCGCGACAGCCTGAACAAGAAGTTAAGATCCATGCCATCAGCCCCTCTCGTTGACATGAGCGAGCTAGATTTCACGAAGCCTTTGCATTCGCTGGACGACATTCGGCGCGTCAACCCGCAACGCCATGAGATGGAGCAGTTGACTGCGATCATCCATATTGATCACGAAACCAACACGGTTGTGGGCTACAAGGATATCACGGAAAGCGAATTCTGGGCGACCGGGCACATGCCCGGATTTCCGCTGATGCCGGGCGTCATTCAATGCGAAGCGGCCGCTCAACTGGGCGGATTTTACGCCCGCAAATACAACCTCATCGGTGGTGACTATCTGGGCTTTGGTGGCATGGATTCGGTACGTTTCCGGAAGCCGATTTTTCCAAACTGTCGCCTCGATCTCGTCGCTCAAGTGACCCGCATCCGAGCTCGCAAGCTGGCCCAGTTTCGCTTTCAGGGATTCGTTGACGGAACCATGATGTTCGAAGGCGAGATGCTGGGCGTGACCGTGAACCGTGATCTCGACATCAGCTAGGGGTCACCATGCAAACAGCTTCCATTAAATCGCTCAAGCCTTACTTCCAAGTCATTGAAGATGTTGGAAACCATCTTGCGTGGTCAGAATTCTTCGGAAATGACAATCCTGTCGAACTGGATATCGGCTGCGGTCGAGGTCTGTTCACCTATTCCGCCGCGACCAACAATCCTGACACCAATTATCTGGGGCTGGAAATTGATTACCGCGAAGGTCGCCGCGCGGCGACTCGCCTGCTGAAGAAAGAAATGCCCAACGGGCGAATCATCGGCGGTGATGGCAATATCGTGCTGACGAAGCTGATTAAACCGCATTCTGTTCAGGCCGCGCATGTGTACTTTCCCGACCCGTGGTGGAAAAAACGGCATCACAAACGACGGATCTTTACGCAAGAATTCACCGATATTCTGGCAAACATTGTGCAGCCCGGAGGCCACGTTCATTCGTGGAGTGATGTGGCCGAGTACTTCGAAATCATCGCGGAACTAATGGACGGTCATCCACAGTTCGAAAAACAAACGGCTCCAACACAGCGCGACCCAGAAAACGACATGGACTACCAAACCAGTTTCGAACGCAAGAAGCGAAAACTGGGCCTGCCAATCTATCGCGGCCTCTGGCAACGAAAGCCGCTGGAATAGTCAGCTCGAAGCAGCGGCTGTAGAACTCTTGAACTTGACGAGTGCGTTTTTTCAGCGTGTGTCGTTGGTGGTTTTGTACCGAGCGATTCAGTTCCGATAGGGACGACCGACTTTTGCCGGTGACTTGCCTTCTGTCGTCCCTCTGGGATGCTTTCCGTTGATGGCATGACATCCGTCGGCTACCGCCGACGGCAAGAGCCTGCCGTCCCGCTGGGACTGAACCGCTTGAAGAAACTAGCGACACGCACAGCAAAGTGCGTCACCGACTTTGCTGTTCGATCGGGTCGATTGCGTCCACCGTTTCACGGCGCGGGCCGTTATCGTTGGCGCGCCTGATCGCCTGCCACACGAATAGCCAAATGCAGCCCATCGTTAGCGTGCTGGCCAGTACTGCATACACCGCCTGCGACGTCATCCGGCGTTTCATTTCCTGAACCGGCTCAACGATGACAGACCGTTTTTCCTGCACAATCACCAGCCACGGCATCTCTTGGCTCTTCATCGGAGCAATCGCCGCAATCCATTCTTGGTCGTAGGCTTTGGCGGACGCCGTCTTCAGTTGGCCGACGGGATCCATATACTGCAGTTCGCGAATGTCCGGATTGCCGTTCAGCGGATTACCATCTCCAAGCTGCGTTTCGATCAGGCTCAGCGTCTTCTGAGGAAGTCGTAATTGCTGAAACAAGTGTTTCGCTTCTTCTTCGTCTTTGAAGACTTCGGCCTTCAACCATTCATGATCCAGCAACTGTGATTCACGGCGGTCTGCCAAGGAAATCAGTCGCGAATCCGAATCCGTTTTCCCCCGCATGTCTTGCCCGAGTCGTTCTTGCAGATCGCCCAGATGAAGTGTCCTCGCAAACACGCCAATCACTTTGTCGTCCGTGTCACGCACAGGAACACTCAATGCCACCATGTATCGATGAGTGGCTTTGCTGACGAACGGCAGCGAAACATGAGCTTGTTGAATCGGTTGAATGTCTGCTGGCACGGCGTCTTCCGCATATTCGACGTTGTTGCCGTGGAAGTAATCTCGCCACGAAAAATCAGCACCGACAGTATCGTCGCTGAACGTCCGACGCCACAAAGCCCGGCCGTTGGCGTCTGTCAGAAACCAACTGGTATCCAGACTGCGACCGTTGCTGCGATTTTTTTCATCGGCCACATCATGAGCTCGATCAAGCTGCTGCATCCAATCCGGACGCTGTTCGAACGGAGTGTCTCGGTGCGCTTTCATTTCATTCACGACGTCATCTGACGGACGCCGCATCAACTCCATTAAAGCCTGTACGATCTGTTCGTTCTTTTGCCCACTGGCACCCGGAACCTGCCCGATGACCTCTTCCATTTCCGACAGGCGTCTGAGTAGTTCTTTTTGCAGCAATGTGGCCTGCCCGATCGCAACCAAGGCGTTCGCGTCCTGTCGACCTGCGATCGTTTGCACTTCGCCTTCGCTGATGTTCTTTTTCATGGCCCCCAAAAAGATCGGCACCATGGCGCAGGTCAGCAAAATCGGTCCGAGAACTCCGAGCAGCAGCAGTGGCCGCAGCGAGCGATGACGATCTCGCGTTGTCAGTAACGTCAGGATGGCTTGAGCATTCGGTAGGCGCTGCAGCGGGTCAACGACCAGACATTGATCGACGATGTTCACCAATTGCTTGTCGACCCCCTTCACGGAATGATGCTCATCCGGCAGTGGAGAATCGCGAATATGTGTCTGGTAAATCTGCAACCGTTCCGGCAGTGACTCAGCCAGTTCTAGCTTGCGCTGAATCTCAACATTGCGATACGGCGGTTGACCAGTCAATAGATGGTACATCAAAGCGCCAACGGCATAGACGTCCCAGCGAGCATCTGGAATGGCTTCCAAATCCGCCTGTTCTGGGGCCATATAGTACAACGTACCCAACGCAGAACTTTTTTCGTGCGACATTCGCGACTGACCAAAGTCGCACAGTCGCACCTGAAATTGCGCGTCCAGCAACACGTTGTCGGGCTTCAGGTCGCAATGCAGCACCCCAGCTCCATGAGCTTCGATAAGCGCGACGCAGACTTGCTTGCTGATCCGCACGCACTCTTCGACGCCCGGCGGACCGCTGGCGAGGTAGGCTCCGAGTGATCCGTTTTCGACGTACTCCATCACATAGTACGGAGGTTCGGCATTCCAGCCGACGTCCAGCAGTCGCACGATGTTTCGAGATGAATACAGCGCCGCCAGTTTTTCGACTTCACGATTCAACAGTGACCAGTTCAGCCCGCGACGGTGAGGATAATATTTGATCGCCACCATGCGACCGGTGCGATCTTCGCGAGCCAGCCAAACAGTACCGTAGGCACCGGTTCCTAGGCGACGAATGACGGAATAGCCTTCGATTTCAGAGGGTGGTTCGTTTCCCTGAAGGCTTAATTGCCGAGCCTCTTCGCGCTCGTCGTCGTCCTGAATTTCGGTTCTGTCAGACATCGACCTCGTGGATCTCAATCAACGTATTCAACTTAGTGATTTGCAACACTTCACGAACGTCTTCTGAAGGATTGAACACCTGCACCACGGGCGTCAGGCCTTCCAGTTTCTTCAGAGACACCAGCAGCCCCAGCATTCCGCTGGGCACCAATTTGACGCCCGTCAGATCAAACGCCACGATCTCAGAATTGTTGACACGCAGTAAATCGGCAATAGCTGAGCGATATTGAGCCGCGTTAAATTCCGAGGGAATGTCCTGCCCGCCGAAACCTAGGACGGTGGTCGGGCCAACGCTGTAAACCTTCAGAATTCCGTCTTCAGTCAGCGCGTACTGGACGCTGTTGAATCCGCTGTCATCACTGCTGTTCTCTTCTTCTGGCATGACTTTTCCGATTTTCCTTGACCCGAAAACGATACGCACAGACGGTAAATCCGTCATTCTACACGCAGGGGGCACCCGATTATATCCAAATCCTGTGCAGATCGGGGAACCCGAAGCCCGAAAATTCTCAGACAGCCAGCGGATGAGAAGTTCATGGCAACTTTGCCCGAACGTCTGCCCTCAAAAACTGTCTGTATCTGGCGGAGGACGAAGTTCCTCCTTTACACTACTCAAACAGACTGATAAAACACGCCACAGAAGGCGATTTCGCGTTTACACTACCCCATAGTGTAATTGGTAGCACGACAGATTCTGATTCTGTTAGTTGGGGTTCGAGTCCCTGTGGGGTAATCTGAGCTGTCCGGTGTCTATTCGCCGGACAGCTTTTTTATTGCGCCAATCTGTCACAGCTTATTTTGAGGGTCGAGAAAATGCAGCTCGATGGTCTCCACCGTAATTTCTGAGCGGAGGCCGCCGAACGACAAACACAGATCCTTAAATTTTCATGCTGACAGACCACCAGTGATAATGATTCGCGAAGAAAGAAGCCGTGTTTCCACTGCGAGATGACATTCGGTCGGAGCTTATTCCGATTTTCAACTATTCACTGATCGCTGCCTGCGTGCTGGTTTACGGTCTGCAAATGAACGATCCCGGCGAGCTGGTGGAACAGTTTGGCATGATTCCCGCCCGCTTGAGTCACCCGGATGCTGATCTGATTGTGCAGACTCAACAAGGTGTTCAAACACCAAACGGGATTGAGCTCGTCAGCGCTGAACGGCACATCCCAAAGTCCGTATTTCACCCATTCACCACAGTATTGTCCTGTGTGTTTTTGCACGGCAGCATCATGCACTTGGTGGGAAACATCTGGTTTCTGTATATTTTCGGTGACAACGTGGAAGACCGATTGGGGCGAGTTGGCTATCTGGCTTTCTATTTACTGGGTGGCATCGCGGCCAGCCTCACGCATTTCGCATTTCAACCAGAATCACCGATCCCTACGATTGGTGCCAGCGGAGCTGTGGCGGCTGTGATGGGAGCGTACGCATGGCTGTATCCTCACGCCAAAGTCACCACGCTGATCCCGATCATATTTCTGCTGCAACTGATCGTGGTTCCAGCCCCTTTGTTCCTTGGAATTTGGTTCGGCATCCAGCTGATTCAGGGCACATTTGCCATAGGCAACGTGGCCGCAGCCGGAGTCGCTTGGTGGGCTCACGCAGGCGGTTTCGCTTTTGGCCTTGGAATTGCGTGGCTACTGGGAAACCCCGATCGGGCTCAGCGATCACGCGTGCAGGTGATGAGAATTCCGTAACACTTCCGCCGAATGCAGCAGACGACAGACACCCAGCCGTTTTGGCTAGCCACGGACTGGGCTGTTGAAAATTTGGCATTGCCATCCGCTGTCATTCACATGGAAAGTGTTGCGCTAATTCTGAAGCGCGAGTCGGCGTTTGGAGAGGAAGGTTTGCCCGAGATGCTGCGTGACCCAATGCTGCACTTTCTTGCCGGGGACAGAGACCAACGCCTGGTAGATCGTTTCAGGAGTCAGCTTCCCGACGAGAGCACCGAAGGCGGGAAGTAGACTCGTAAAACCACTTTTGTCGAAATCGCCTTCGAAGGACTTCAGTT